>PWGD01000066.1 GCA_003554395.1 Syntrophomonadaceae bacterium | reverse complement strand
CCGATCCCTTTAAAGCGGATCCCTTTGAGGCCCGCTATTTCCCGCAGGTAATCCAGAACTTCAGCCTCCAGGACCCCTTCCCTGATATCGCCCAGCTCCACCATCAGGATGACGCCGTGCTTTTTATTCTGACGCAGCGCCTCCCTGTCAAGGGCCCTGATGGTTTCAAGTTCCGAATTGAGACTGATATCGGCCTGCCGGATCACCGCTTCAACCTCGCTGAGCATGGGGAGGCGCAACAAATATTTGGGCACTTGATAACGGGCCAGCTTCTCCAGGTTTTTGAGCCGGGAGTCGGCCAGCCCGCTGACCCCGCCCTCCAGGTAGGCCCCCGCTATCTCGGGATGAGCAGAGAAACCCTTGGTCACCCCGATAATATCTATGCCGCAGGCGGCGCACTTTTTCTGTACCAGGGCCACGTTTTCGGTAATTTTTTTCAGATCGGCCGTTATGCAGGGATAGTTCAAACCAGTGCCCTCCCTGGTTATATTTTTCTCTATCATAACATAACGGGCCCGGGGAGCGAGCGGGTGAGGCAAAAAAGTTGCGGACCTAAAGATATCTCCCCGGGGCAGGAATTGCCGGAGCCGGCGGTGAATTAAAAGGTGAATAATAAAAAAGAAAATAGAGACAAGTTTAATTTATCGCTACAAGGAGGGCGAATCATGAAGCCTAAATTGATTGTCATTTTGGTTCTGGCGCTGTTGTTATTAATTATCCTGATCCAGAATACCCAGGTCACAACCCTGAACATCCTGTTTTGGTCCATCTCGATGTCCCAGATTATCCTGATGCTCATTATCCTGATCGGCGGCTTTGCCATCGGCTACCTGACCCGGATGGTGACCAGCAGGAGAAGATAGCAGCAGGCCCCCGGGAGAGGTTCTCGTGGCTTAAAACCTGTCTATCGCCACTGTCTGTGACGAGCCGGCCCGCCCCCCTTTAAGTAGCAAATAAAAAAGGGGCCTGGGCCCCTTATTGGTAAAAACCTTACCCTATTCTTTTAGATCCTTCCCGAGATCAGCGCGATGGTTTACCTTTCCCAGAAATCATGAGTAAAATCTTTCTTGGCAGGGTCCCACCAATCGCCGTCGTCGTCATCATCGTCATCATCGCTGCTCTCTGCACGCTGTCTTTCCCAGGAGTCGGCCAGCATCTGCTGAGATTTAGTCAGGCCTCCGCTTTCTTCGACTTCAGCGTCGCTTCCATCGTCAGCCGGGGGGCTGGCAGGGGCCGGTTGCTGGGCCGGAGCCGGGTCCGGAGCGGCCGTTTCAGGAGCCGGTTCAGGCTCCTCAGCTTCTTCCTCTGCTTCCGCTTCCTCTTCCTCTTCTTTAGGCAGGAATAGATCTTCCTCTTCAGCTGCGAGATCGTTGCTGTCGCGGTGGGCCAAAAGCAGCCATTCCGGCAGTCCCTTCAAGACCTCTGCTTCTTCCACTTCCGGTTCGGTGCTCTCTGTGGCGAGCATCCCGCATCCCGCCAGGGTAAAAATAAAGGCGGCCAGCAGGGCAAACAACAACAAAGCTTTGAGCTTGATCATTCAGGTTCCTCCTTCAAAAATCCCTCTGTTAAGGCAAATCCAGGCTGTTTCGTCAGAATTATGATTTGAATTTGCTGTATGGATTATACTGCACCCTCGCCATTTTAGCAATAGTTTTCTGCTGCTCCCTTAGCCCTTACTGCGGCTTGCTGATCCCCAGCACAATGTCCGAGCGGGTCACGATGCCGACCACCTGGCCTTCTTCGTCGACGATATGAATGCGGTTGGTGCGGTGCCTTTTCATCATCTTGGCCAGCTCCTGCATGGGCTCCTCTGCGCCGGCCGTGATAATGTTTTCGGTCATGGCCTCTTTGACCAGGGCCTTTTTCATGGCCTCCCGGCTCTTGCTGGAATAAAACATGTCCACATCCTCAGAGCGGCTTGAAAACCAGCGCGACAAATTAACCAGCGGCTTTTCATCAATCTTCTTGGCATATTGCACGATATCGGTAATATTGATGGCGCCCTTCAGCAGGCCCTCTTCGTCTACGACCGGCAGGCCCCCAAAACGATGCGTGGTCAGTAAGTCTATGGCCTCCTTAAGGGTTTCATCTTCGGTGATCGTAATTACTTTCCGGCTCATGATATCTTTGGCCTGAACCATTAAACTACCCCCTCCCTGCCCCGGGCAGTGGCTTTATACCTCGATAAATTCTTCCAGCTGGCTGATGCCCCTGACAATATCGGACCGGGTCACAATACCGATCAGTTTGTAGTCATTGTCGACGATGGGAACCCGGTTAATGCGGCGCCGCTTCATCAGGCGGGCCACTTCCTGCAGAGGCTCGTCTGCTTTGGCCGTAAATAGTTTCCGCCTCATGATTTCACCCACCGTGGTGTAATTCAGGGCATCCTGGCCTTTACGCAGGTAAAAGAGGCTGTCGGTGTCGGCATGCGGCGACACCCACCCCGATAAGTTAATCAAAGGCACCACGTCGACTTTTTCCGAGTAGTGGACGATATCGGTAACAGAGATAATACCGATTAACTTTCCGTCTGCTTCGACCACCGGCAGGCCCCCGAAGCGGTGCACGGACAGCAACTCAATCACGTCCTGTAAGGTGTCCTGCTCGGTTACCGTGATTACCTCTGTAGTCATAATATCCCTGGCCCTGATCATTTTCAAAACCTCCCCTTAAAGCAGAATATGATAAAAATTTCACTAACTTAGCCGAAATTCTCCTCAAACCTGAAAGCCCCGCTTTGTAGGGCAGGCCTTAAATTCCATGGCCTGTCTGGAAAAAAATAACCAGCCCGGGTGCCGTCCCGGCCCGGGGCCCTTTTTTTGGCAGAACAGAGAAATATATTAAGGATCTAATGAGAGCATCAGAGAGTGGACCTACTTAGGCAGGGATGGCAGCAGTATCAAGGGCGCTGACTAATACTAAAGTGCAGGTATTGATAAAACGGCGTAAAAAAGTTCAATTTTCACCTCAACTATACCACAGTATTTTGCCAGTTGTCAAACATAATGGAAATTTCTGAATATCAAGTTTTTTGAGCCGGGCCAGGGCTATTTTTTTCAGGAAGCCCCTTTTCTGCTCCCGGTCGTCCCCCGCACCAGGCGGTAGCATCCTTCCACAAAAAGACCGAAAACCAGGACCGCCACACCGAAGACGGCGCCGTATAAGGCGACGCGGTTAAAAATACCAGCAGCAATACTGTAAAAAAGCGGCCCTTCCCGGGCCCAGATCAGTTCCAGGAGGCCGTTACCGGCGGCCAGCCCCTCGATGAAAGGCCCTACCAGCGCCTCCCAGCCATAGGGCCAGAGGTAGTAATATGAGGCCCCGGAAAGAAAGAGGCCCAGGCCCAGCGCTATAAAAGCGCCCCCGGGCTTGAGCCATAAAAAACCGGCTACCAGCAGGACTGCAAAACTGATCCAGGGCAGAGTGCGCAGGTTGGCCCGGACCCGGTTAATCCGCTCCAGCTCCGACCGGAAAGCGGGATCCAGGTCCGCTTTACTTTCAATCTCGATCCAGGTTAGCTCGGTCGGCAGATCGAGCCTCGACACGAGCTCTTCCAGCAGCCGGGGGCCGAGCTCGCCGAGCAGCTCAGGATAGCGCTGGCCCAGTTCTTCTTCCAGGGCCTCCCAGAAAACAGACTGGTGCTCGAGCAAATCGATCGCGATCACCAGTTCATCCTGCTCGCCGGTAACAAACAGTAAGTATTCCTCCACCACGTAAGCGGCCCGGTCTTTGAGCCATTCTTCCCCGGCCACCTGCACCAGGGCCCGGTAAATTACAGATTCGTCCCACAGGCCCCGGCCCTCAAGATCCGGGGGATCGGCCGCCAGGAAATAATCCTGCAGGTTTTCTCCGTCCATTTCATCAATAACAGCGTGGTAATAGTCGGCGCTGAAAAAAGTCCTTTCCAGGCCCAGCCCGGTCAGGAAAGCCCACCCCGTAACTACACTTAAGATTAAGATCAGCCCAAACAGAATTTTTTTGACCATGTTATTAGCTCCCGCGCTTAGCCTCTGTTCCGTGCAAAATATTTCTACACAAAAGAGTAAATCCCTTTTTAGGGCGGACTCTATAAAGACGGGCGGGCCCAGGGTTGTGGAATAAAATGACGATGTAAAAACACTGGTTTCCACGGTGTTGTAAAATGAGACCAGGAAGCCTACACGGCAGCAGTAGCCGCCTTCCTGGCTGATAGCCTGGGGTAGGAGTTAATTTTTTTCCAGGAAGTTATCCAGGTATTCCAGATACCGTAAATAATACTGCAGGGTCTCTCGAATTGAAGCATGGACCAGGCGGTCATCTATTTTTTGATATTCATGAACAATTATATTTCTCATCCCGGTGGAGGGGGCGATTTCCAAAGCAAATTCCATCGGAAAAACATTACATTCTGCCATTTTGATAAAAGATGAATAATAATCGGTCGGGGTTTCCTTGCCAAGCATTTTCAATACCATATTGTTTATATCCGTTGCTGTTTCCACGATTAGTTGCAGCAACCGTTCTACAGTTCTTCTGTACAGATTACTGCTGCAATATTCTTCATAGGTAATATGTTGAAGTTCTGTCAACTCCCTGTAGTAAGACTGCAGAGCAGACAGTTTTTCCTGCATAATTTCTTTATCCGGACGTTTCATTCCTCAACACTCCCAATTGTTCCCGGAATAAGTCTTTTTTCAGGTTGCGAAATTTCAGGGTATCGTAGTAATATCTCAGGCAATATAGCCTGTACCGCTCAAAGAAACCCTGCTCGCTCTCGAAAAGAAGCCTGCCTTTATCAGCAATTTCAAACTTTAAAAGTCCCGAAGCGCGACGCAGATCAATTAAATCCAGCCTGTCGTATTCGAAAAAAACACTGAAATCACTGAGTAACTGTAGGTGCTGATTCCCCTGCAACTTCCTCCTGGACAGGTAGGCAAGATCAATGTCGCTTCTGCCGGGTTCAAAGTTTGCGGTCCCATAACTTCCCAGCAGCACCAGCAGATCCAGTTCATATTTCCCGGCTAAGCGATTTATCTGCTGCTTTCTGCTGCTGATGAAATTTTGCATAAAAGAATCGTAATCATGTTCCATTAAAAAATCTCCCTAGAAAAATATAAAGCCGGTAGGCCCGGCTGCCGGTCTGAAGCAAAATCTGAGAAGTTCTTACTTGTACTTGATCGTAAATTCTTCCCCCTTGACCATGGGGCCGACGGCGTTATAGGGGGTCAAATCTAAAGTCTGCTCATATAGATTGCGGCGGGCAAGCATCTTTTGCTTTCTTTTTCTGCGTTCGCGCTTGGGTTTGCGGTCCGGATGGCCCATTAGAAATCACACCTGTTTAATAATTTTAAAACTTCCTTTACACAATTGTACACTTTCAGGCGCTCCAGTCAAGCGGCTCGAGGCCAATTTTAAGCCGGGCCCCACCGGAACTTCCTTTTATGG
>PWGD01000106.1 GCA_003554395.1 Syntrophomonadaceae bacterium | reverse complement strand
TTTTACAGCTTCTTGAGGCGGCGCTGCCGCTGAAAAACCGGGGCGGCGACCTTTGCGGCAGTCGCCATAGAGGGTGAACTGGGAGATGCTAAGCACGCGGCCTCCGCTTTCCAGGATCGAAATGTTCATCAGGCCGTCCTGATCTTCGAAGATGCGCAGGCCGGAAATTTTTGCAGCCAAATACTCACTGTCTTTTTCCGAATCTTCCCGGCCGACGCCCAGAAAGACCACCATACCCGGGCCAATTTCCCCTACTGTTTCTCCGCCTACCTCCACCCGGGCCTGGTAAACTCTTTGCACTACCGCTCTCATCTGATACCTCCCGCCATCTGCTGCAATAATTGCTTCATATTGGCCTTAATTATTGGACCCGTAAACATAGCGGCGAACCTCATAAACTTCTTTTATTTTCTTGATCTTATTCATAATCTGGTCCAGGTGGGCCTGGTCCTTAACAATCATGGTCAAATAAATAGTGGCAATGTTGTTTTTATCGGCCCGGGCATTAACCGCAGTTATATCGACTTTGCTTTCATTGACAGAAGACATGATGTCGGCCAGCAAATTTTTACGATCTTCGGCCGCGATTTCAATTTCCACCGGATAAGAGGCTTCGGTTTCGCCTTCCCACGAAGCTTCCAAAAACCGTCCGGTTTCCGTATCCTGGCGGGCCAGGTTGGGGCAATCGCGCCTGTGCACCGATACACCTCGTCCGCGGGTGATAAAACCGATAATATCGTCGCCCGGCACCGGGTTGCAGCAGCGGGCGACCCGGACCAGGAGGCCGTCCATGCCCTGGATGGAAACCCCGACCGATTGATGTTTGGGGCGTTTGACCGGTTTAACTTCCGGCACCGGTTCTTCTTTTGCCTGGTCGCCGTACTTGCGCTTGTACTCTTCGCGCAGGCGGCTTATAACCTGGTTGACCGTAATGCCGCCGTAACCGACAGCCCCGTAGAGATCATCCACCGTCAAGATATTAAAGGAGCGGCCCACTTCTTCGAGCAGATCGCTTTTGAGGGCCAGGCGCTGTTCGACGTTTATCCGCTTGATCTCTCTTTCCAGCATTTCCCTGCCCTTTTCAATATTTTCCTCCCGCCGTTCTTTTTTAAACCAGCTGCGGATCTTGTTCTTGGCATGGGAAGTTTTAACCAGTTTGAGCCAATCTCTGCTTGGCGACCCCTGTTTGGAAGTGATCACCTCAACCATATCGCCGGTTTTTAATTGATAATCAAGGGGAACCAGGCGCCCGTTTACCTTGGCGCCGCTGCAGCGGTTGCCCACATCGGTATGGATTTTATAGGCAAAGTCGAGGGTGACTGAACCGGCCGGAAGATCGATAACATCACCCTTGGGCGTGAAGACAAAGACTTCGTCGGTAAACAGCTCCCCTTTCAGGTCTTTTATGAAATCGCGGGCGTCGCGGTAGTCATGCTGCCACTCCAGGAGCTGGCGCAGCCAGGTCAATTTATCATCCGGTGTTTCCGTCTCTTTTACATTCTCCTTGTAGCGCCAGTGGGCGGCAATACCGTATTCGGCGGTGCGGTGCATATCCCAGGTCCTGATCTGAATTTCGGCCAGCTCATTTTCGGCGGCGAATACGGTCGTATGCAGGGATTGGTACATATTGGGCTTGGGCATGGCGATAAAATCCTTGAAGCGGCCCGGGATCGGCTTCCAGATGGTATGGACAATACCCAGGGTGTGATAACAATCCTTTACAGTATCGACGATGATCCGGATCGCGGTCAGGTCATAGATTTCGCTCAAGTCCTTGCCCTGGTTTTTCATCTTGTTATAGATACTGTAGAGGTGCTTGGGGCGGCCCTGGATTTCGGCCTCGATCGAAGCTTCCGAGAGGTAGTCCTGCAGGATCCAGATAATCCGGTTAATAAATTTTTCCCGTTCCCGCCTTTTTTTGGCCAGCTTATCAACCAGCTGGAAATAATCGTCCGGCTGCAGGTAACGAAAAGCCAGGTCTTCAAGTTCCCATTTGATCATGTATATACCCAGCCGGTGAGCCAGGGGGGAATATATTTCCAGGGTTTCCCGGGCAATTTCTTTCTGCTTGTGGGTGTTCAGGTAGCGCAGGGTCCTCAGGTTATGGGTCCGGTCGGCCAGTTTGATCAAAACCACCCGGATATCCTGGGCCATGGCAATAAACATCTTGCGCAGGGTTTCCGCCTGCTGTTCTTCCTTGGAAGTAAAATCAAGGCGGCTCAACTTGGTCACCCCGTCGACCAGGGCGGTCACCTCTTCGCCAAATTCCGCCTGGATCTCTTCCAAACTGACCGGGGTATCTTCGACCACGTCATGCAGGAGCCCGGCCACAATGGTCACCAGGTCCAGCTCCAGCTCGGTCAGGATCAAGGCCACGCCCAGAGGATGGGTAATATATGACTCACCCGACTCGCGCAGCTGTCCGGAATGGGCCTCTACAGAAAAGTTGTAGGCCTTTTCGACCAGTTCCCAATCCTCCAGATCCGGGTAGTAGCGCTGGATTCTTTTTTTCAGTTCCTTCAGTTTTTTTTCTTTAACCGCCATAGGATCAATTCCCCGACCCTTGATTTAATAAGTTTACAGGGATCATGTCTATAATACTAAAAAAAGGTATTAATTTCTACCGGGTAACTTTAATCGAAAGCCTGATCATGTAACAAGGAGGCCAGCTCCCGGGGAGCCGCTTCCAGGAGTTTTGCTTGAAAGCGTTCGCATTTTTCTCGCAGATCTGCGGTTGAGAGGTAGGCTTCGGAAGAATCCAGGCAGGAAGGCCACCGCTTCATGATCTCAGCTCCCTGCGGATCCAAAACGCCCTCTTTAAGGTACCCAATTTCATGAAATATCTTTTCAACCCGTTCCCAAAAGCTCGGGGCCGGTTTAAAAGCGAGGCTACCGGCGGCCAGATCCGGCAAATTATGATTGGTAATGGCACCGGGATTTTTCAAGACCATATTAGCAATTATTTCCAGGGCTTCTGGCGTGGGAAGGGACAGTTCCAGCAGGCGCCGGTTGCGTTCCAGATCCTCCCTGCCGTAAAAAAGGTAAACCGCAACCGCCTTATCATTATAAACCCGGCTAAAGATATGTTTTAAAATCCCGTCATAAAGAGGCAGATCATATAAAATAACCGGCCCGGGCCCGGCGGAAAAAGGGCCGCCCCCGTTAATCGACCCGCCGGTTATGATCCGGGGCAGATCCCCTAAAAAGCAGCTTTTCCTGATCTGCTCCGCCCGGGAAGCGGTGGAGACAAAAACAAGGCCGTTTTTTCCATTGCGGTCGATAATATCGCTCACCGCGGCCAGGCGATCTCTTAAGTGGCGGCGATCGATTACTTCCAGTTCCCCGGACTTATAGCTGTCGTTGTAGCTGAGATCTTTTACTTCAGCCTCGAGGGTTTTTTGATTCCTGAAATAGCCGTCTCTCAATTTAAGGGCCACATCAAGGCGGCGGCCTTTTTCCAGCTTCGGTTCCAGGAAGGACCCGGAAAAAAAGATCGGATCGAGGCTGCGATTGCCTTTTTTCAGCTGCAGCTTAAGGGGCTTTTGATCCGCCCCTACCAGGCGCCAGGAGTGGAGCTGCCAGTCGCGGCTAACAAACAGGGGGGCCGGGTTGGCCGTGCCAAAAGGCTGCAGCTCTTCCAGCCAGGCCGTAAAATCAAATGTGATATCGGCATCTTCCAGTTCGGTTTCAATAAACAGGCGCGGTTTAAGATCCCTTTCTTCGAGCTTGAGGCCGGCGTAACGGTTGAGGCATTCCCTTAAGGCATCAACCCGGTCGGCCCGGACCGTAAAACCCGCCGCCTGGTCATGGCCTCCGAATCTTTCCAGGAGGGAAGCGCATTCTGACAGGGCCGCGGTAATATGAAAGCCGGGAATACTGCGCGCAGAACCGCGCCCTTCCCCGTCTTCCAGGGCAATCAGGCAAAAGGGCCGGTTATATTTATCAACCAGCCTGGAGGCCACAATGCCAATTACACCGTGGTGCCAGCCGGCCCCGGCCAGGGTTATAATCTTCTGATCGCCTTTTGAGAGCAAATCGATGGCCGCTTCTTCGGCTTCTAAAAGGATTTTCTGCTCCGTGGCACGCCGCAGCTGATTGGCCCGGTGCAGGCTTTCAGCCAGGTCCTGGGCCCGGGCCCGGTCTTCGGCCAGCAGTAACTGGGCCGCCGGCAGGGCCTCGCCCATCCTTCCGGCGGCGTTGATGGCCGGGGCCAGGGCAAAGGAAAGGCTGGTGCTGGTAATTTTTTGCTCATTAAGACCCACCGCTTCGGCCAGGGCTTTAAAGCCCACCCGGCGCATGCGGCGCAAAACCGACAATCCATGATGGACAATGATCCGGTTTTCCCCCAGCAGGGGGACCACATCCGCCGTCGTTCCCAGGGCGGCCAGATCTAGCAGTTCTTCAGGAAACGGTTCTTTTGCCTTTTCCATCAGGGCCGAGGCTACCTTAAAAGCGATACCCGAACCGGAGAGCTCTTTAAAGGGATAGGGGCATTGTTCCTGAAGAGGGTTGATGGCGGCAACTGCGCCCTTCAGGCCGGTAAGGGGCTGATGATGATCGGTAATAATGATATCCAGCCCGTTTTCAGCGGCCCAGCCGACCTCTTCAACCGCGTTTATGCCGCAGTCGACAGTTATCACCAGGTGGGTTCCCTGATCCCGAAAACTCTTTAAGGCCTCCAGGTGCAACCCGTAGCCTTCATTAAAGCGGCTGGGCAGGTAATAATCCACCCGGCCTCCCAGCAGGCGCAGGGCCTCCACCAGAATAACCGTGGCGGTAATGCCATCGGCATCATAATCACCGTGAACCATTATTTTTTCATCTTTACGCAGGGCCTCCATCAGCCTGGCAACCGCTTTTTCCATGCCGGCCATGCGCCAGGGCGAACAAAGCTGATCCAAAGAAGGGCACAAAAAAGCCCGGGCCTCTGCGGGGTCGTTTATCCCGCGGTTAATAAAGAGCGTGGCCAGGGCGGGAGTTATATTGAGGCTTCGGGCCATTTCATGGACCAGGTTTTGATCGGGCCGGGGCCAAACCCACTGCTTACCGCTCAGGCTCATGAAGGTTCCTCATCCGCCTCTGCATCACCGGGTTCTGCCTGTCCCGGTTCCGGATCGATCCGGGCAGTTTCTTCCTCATCCCCTTCATCTTCTTCATGCACTGAAAGGGCCTTGTTTAATTCGGCTTGCAGGAAAACTTTCTCTTCTTCCAGCTCACTAATCTGCCTCTGCAGGGCTGTTCTTTCCTGCCTCGCCTGCCTAAAGGCAAGGGCGGTCCGGATGCTGCGGAAAAGGCTGATCAGACCCATAACCAGGGCCCCGGCAAAAGCCGAGCCGAGAATCAGGATCACTAAAGAAACGTCCTCCCGTCCGAAAATGTAATTAACTGTTACCGGTTCCGTATTGGCAATAGCGAAGATGGCGATAACCAGGCTGAAAACCAGGGCCAGGATTAAATAAAAAGCGCTCACTATTATTCTCCTCCCGCACAAAGATTTTTGGGAAAGCGAATCGAAACCGGCCCCGTTTCTGGATATCCTGCCATAAAGGCCCCGGGACAGGTCCGGAACTGAATCTGAGCAGCCTCAAGCCGCTTTGCGGCGGCGGCTTAAACTCAAGTTAACCTCCTGCAGATTCAGCCACAGGGGACTGGCGATAAAAATTGATGAATAGGTGCCGATAACTACTCCCAGGATCAGGGCCACCACAAAAACAATCAGGTCCAGGCTACCGATAAAATAATGGAATCCGAACAGCAGGGCTATCAGCACAAACAGGGTAGTCAGGGATGTATTGATCGACCGCATCAGGTTCTGGTTGATGCTGTCGTTTACTACTTCGGCATATTCCTTTCTTTTCCTGTGTTTAATGTTTTCCCGGATCCGGTCCATAATCACAATAGTATCGTTAACCGAATAGCCGATGACGGTCAGAATGGCCGCCACGAAAGGAACATTGATTTCCATCTGCAGGATGGAGAAAATGCCTAAGACAACAATTACATTGTGAAGCAGCCCGCCAATGGTAGCCACGGCGAATTTAAATTCAAACCGAAAAGTAATATAGGCAACTATAGCCACCATCGCTACCAATAAAGATAACAGGGCCTGGCGGGTCAGCTCGGCCCCGATTACCGCACCGACGCTTTCCACCCTCAAATCGTCCCCGGTCATTTCCGGGAACCGATCCCTGAAATCGCTGATTAAAGCCATGCGGCGCTCTTCGGACATGACCGGGCCCCTGATAATCAAGCCTTCTTCGGTTGGTTCCCCGCTCAGGTCCCGGCCCTGGATCACCTGCACAACGGCCCCTTCCAGCTCTTCATAAGGCTCCAGGGCCGCCTCTACCTCCTCCATGGAGACATCTTCGCCCAGGTTAAACTGCAGGACGGTCCCGCCGGTAAAATCAATACCCAGGTTTAAACCGAAAATGGCCAGGGACAATAACCCGGCCCCGATCAAGATCAGGGACAGGAGGTACGCTTTGCGGCGGTTGCCAATAAAATAAAATCTCATATTTTCACCCCCACATAAGCCCCGCTGCCGATAATTCCCGATTTTAAAGCAAGGCGCAGCAGGATCCTGGTCAGGACAATGGCCGTGAACATACTGCAGATGATGCCGATAAAGAGGGTGACTGCAAAACCTCTGACCGGACCGCTGGCCATCGTAAATAAAATCACGGTGATGATCAGGGTCGTAACATTGGCATCAAGGATGGCCGGAAAAGCACGCTGGAAACCGCTCTCCATGGCGCTGCGGATGGTTCGGCCGGAACGGAGCTCGTCTTTGATCCTTTCAAAAATAATGACGTTGGCATCGACAGCCATACCGATGGAAAGGATCAAACCGGCGATCCCGGGCAGGGTCAGGGTGGTGGGAAGATAAGTCAGGGCCCACAAGACCATAGAGATATAGAAAACCAGGGCCATCCCGGCGATAATCCCGGCCAGGCGGTAATAAATAATCATGAAAAATAGAACCAGAACCAGGCCTATGGCGGCGGCGGAGGCGGCTATTTCTTCCGTGCGCTGCCCCAGGGTCGGTCCGACCAGGCGGGATTCGAGTTCACGCAGTTCAACCGGCAGAGAACCGCTGCGCAGTAGCAGGGCCAGTTGCGAAGCTTCTTCAAAATCAAACCTGCCTTCAATCGTGGCCTGCCCATCGGTAATAACAGCCCTGACCACGGGCTCGGAAATTTTTTCATCATCCAGGTAGATGGCAATCGGTTCGCCAAAATATTCCCTGGTCGCCTCTTCAAAAAGGACTGCCCCCTCGCGGTCAAACTCCAGGCTGACAAATGGATAGGGCGACATTTCGGGCTGCCTTTCCGCCCTGGCCCGGGTTAGATTGGCCCCGGTCACTATTTCTTCGCCGTCCGGGCCAACAAAAGTCAGCATGGCTGTGCGCCCGATAATTTCCCGGGCCTGCTCCACATCGTCCAGGTCGGGCAGTTCGATGCGGATCCGGTCGTCACCCTGCGGCGCGATAACCGGTTCGGCCACCCCCAGCTCATCAACCCGGTTTCGGATCACGGCGATGGCCCGGTCGATGGCCTCATCGTCGACTTCTTGATCGCCCGTTTCTACCGCTTCCAGCAGCACATACAGGCCCCCGGCAATATCGAGGCCGCGCCTGATTCCTTCTTCCCTGTCGGCAGCATTCTGAAAGGCGTAATAGCCCGAGACCAAAATCAGCAGGCATAAAAGGACCAGCACTAAAAAGCGTCCGGGATTAAAAGTTTTTTTCATGCACATCACACTCCATTTAAAAGAACCGGCAAAAATCGATGCCGGGCCGGTCCCAGTCTACTCTGCGGTTCAAAGAAACACGTTTTACAGAAACTTTAAACCTTGTCCAGTATAGCTGAGCGGACCTTAATTGTCAGTACCTTTTTCAATAAAATTCAAATTGCCCCCGAGGTAACAATTTATCGCTGCGGCAATTGTTTTTTTATCGTTTACCGGAACCATAAGGGCAGAACCGATCTGGTTGGGGAGGACAAAAACCAGCTCATCCCTGCGGCGTTTTTTATCATGCTCCAGTTTAGCGATTACCTCTCCTGCCGTCAAGCCCGCCGGAGGTTTTTTCACTTTCAGCCGGCCCAGGAGGCGGTTGATACGGCCTGCCGGCGCCGGATCGAGATATGAAAGCTGTTCGGCCAGACTGACAGCAAGGACCATCCCGATCAATACCGCTTCCCCGTGCAAATAATAGCGGTAAGCAGTGGCCGCTTCCAGGGCATGGCCGATGGTATGGCCGAAGTTGAGGATCCTCCTGTAGTCACGCTCAAACTCATCTTTTTCAACCACCCTGGCCTTGGAGCGGACCGCCGCGGCCACCGCCTCGGCCAGGAAACCCGCTTCCGCGGCCAGGAGCCGGTCAAATTCTTCTTCCAGCCGGCGGAAAAAAGCCCCGTCCTCGATAATCCCGTATTTAATCACTTCGGCCGCCCCGGCCCGGAACTGCCTGAGCGAGAGGGTCTTTAAAACCAGCGGATCTACGAAAACCAGTCGAGGGGGATAAATAGCCCCGATCATATTTTTCCCACGGGAATGGTTTACGGCAACTTTGCCGCCGACACTGCTGTCCACCTGGGCCAAAAGCGAAGTTGGAATCATAACCAGGGGCACACCGCGCATAAAGGTGGCGGCAACAAAGCCGGCCAAATCGCCGACCACTCCACCGCCGAGGGCAATTACCGGAGAATTGCGGTCCAGGCCGGCTTCGAAGCAGGCTTCGTAAAGTTTTTTTGCCCCCGCTAAAGTTTTTGATCGTTCCCCCGGCTTAATCAGGGCGGTTTTGACCCGCCACTTTTCAGCGGTCAGGGACTCTATAACCCGGTCGCCGTAAAGGGGATAAACATTCTGATCGCTGACCAAAAGGGCCCGCCCGGAGGGAAAAAGAAGGCGTAAAGCCCTACCAACTTCTCCCAGCAGGTCGTTCCGGATATAAACCCGGCAGTCGAATCCCCTGGTCTTAATTTTTAACTCCTGTCCGTCCAAGGCAGATTGCCTCCGTTCTCAGCTCTTTACTTCTGCCGTTCGTCCCCTTTCAGCGGGGGCTATTTTTCAAGCGCCGGTTCAGGGTTTCCCGGTAATAGCGATAAGCCGCTTCCATTTCTTCTATAAAGTCGCCTCCGAACTTTTCCCGGAAAACAACAGCCAGTTCCCAGGCTGCAGCGGCCTCGGCCACTACGGTAGCAGAGGGGACCGCGCAAACATCTGATCTTTCCACCGCCCCGGCGGCCTCCCGGCCTGTTTCCAGGTCGACGCTGGGCAGCGGTTGACCTAAGGTGGGAATCGGTTTCATGGCCATCCGGATTATGATCATCTCGCCGTTTGTTACCCCGCCTTCCAATCCTCCGGCCCGGTTGGTAGGGCGGCCCAGGCCCCGGTCTTGATCGGGCACGATCGGATCGTGGACCAGTGAGCCCCGCCTGGAAGCCGCAGCAAAGCCGGCTCCAATTTCAATCCCTTTTATGCCCTGGATGCTCATCAAAGACCCGGCCAGGCGGCCGTCCAGGCGCCGGTCCCAGTGGACATGGCTGCCCAGCCCGGGGGGCACATCCATAACTACCAGCTCAATGATTCCACCCAGGGTGTCTCCCTCTTCTTTTGCCCGGGCCACCTCTTTTAGCATGGCCGCTTCAGCCTCCGCATCGGCGCAGCGCAGGGGAGACTTTTCAACCCGGCCGGCCAGGCCCGGGAGCTCATTTGGGCTGGTTGGAGAGTTTACGGGGCCGATGGCGGCCACATGACTGTAAAATTTAAGGCCGAATCTTTCCAGCAATACCCGGCCTATGCTGCCTACGGCCACCCGCATCGCCGTCTCCCGCGCACTGGAGCGTTCAAGCACCAGCCGCAGGTCCCGGTAATTATATTTTAATGCTCCCGCCAGGTCGGCGTGCCCGGGGCGGGGGCAAGTTACTGCTTCAGCATCCGGCGGAGGGCTTCCCTCCGCTGCCATCAATTCCTCCCAGTTCTTCCAATCCCGGTTTTTTATACTTAAGGTCAGGGGACTGCCGATGGTGCGGTTAAAGCGCAGGCCGGATAAAAATTCAACCCGGTCTTTTTCGATTGCCATTCTTTCCCCGCGGCCGTAACCCTGCTGGCGGCGTTCCAGCTGCTTATTAATAAGCTTATTCTCCAGCTCCAGGCCTGCCGGCAAACCTTCAATAATGGCGGTCAGGCAGGGGCCGTGAGACTCGCCGCCGCTTAGATAACGCATTATTATCGCCTCCCCTGATCAACCGCTTCCAGCTCGAGCAGCATTTCTTTCCAGCCGGGGGGGCCGCTAAACCCGCCCGGCTTTCCCCCGCTGGCCACAACGCGGTGGCAGGGCACCAGGATGGGGTGCCGGTTCGCCTTCAGGGCCTGCCCAGCCGCCCGCCAGGCCTTCGGAGACCCGGCCTGTTCGGCCGCTTCCCGGTAAGTCCAGACCCGGCCGTAAGGAATATGCCGGATTTCATTTAAAAGCCTGGCCGTGAAGGAACTGTAAGCGCTGTCATCAAGAGGGTACCCGGTCCAGTCAACGACTTCACCGGCCAGGTAACGGTTTAGATCACCGGCCAGGCTGCTCCAGGGCAGTTTGCGGAACGGATAGCTTTCTTGCGGCCCCCGGCCGGGAAAATAGATCCTGGATATGCCGCCGGGCTGAAATAGAATCAAAAAAACGCCCTTTGGCGTATCAATGCGGTCCCCATATATTGCGGACAAAGTCCCCTCTCCTTTACATGTATATTTAAATAAGTTTTATTTAAAACGGTTGCTTGCTTTTAACGCGCCCCTCGAAAACCGTTAATTCCCGGTATCCGGTTTTTCTAAGCAACTCCAGGGCTTCCGGAAAATAGCGGCCCACCTGCTCGGGAGCATGGGCATCGGAGCCCAGGGTGATGGCAACCCCTTCGGAGCAGCACATGGCCAGAAATTCCCGATCGGGATAAAATTCTCCTACCGGGGCATCGCGGCCGGCGGTATTCAACTCCAGGCAGGTATCCGTTTCCCGCAGCAGCCTGGCAGTTTCAAGCCGGATTGCATCCAGGTTGCCCGCAGGCCGGTAGCCAAATTTTTTTACCACATCAATGTGGCCGATAATATCAAAAAGACCGCACTGGCAGACCTTGCCGACAAGTTCATAGTAGCGGCGGTAGAGCTGCTCCAGATCTAAATTTTTATAGTCTTCCATATAAAAGGGGTGCGTAAAATCCCAGTCGTCCAGAAAATGGATTGAACCGATCACATAATCAAAAGCGCTCTCTTCGAGCAGTTTTTTTAACTTGCCCTCCGTTCCGGGGATATAGTCTACTTCAATGCCCAGCTTGACTTTGACGCTTTGGGACTGATCTTGTAAAGCTTTAACCTGCTCCATGTATTCCTGCAGTTCTCCGGGCTTCATGGTAACCTGGTTGCGGGGCTCAAAGTCCAGCAGCCCGAGAGGATAGTGATCGGCAAAGCCGATTTCAACAAGTCCTTTTTTTTCAGCTTCTTCCAGGTATTCCGCTGGAGTGCCCGTAGCATGGCAGCAGCGGGTCGTGTGCAGGTGGTAATCAATCATCTTCTCGCCCCCACTGATCAAAACCGGCCAGGGTATTAAAAAAACAGGAGTAGCGGCCGGTATGGCAGGCCAGGCCAGGCCCGAGAGGGATTACTTTTAGGAGCAGGGTATCGGCGTCACAGTCGGCATGAATTGATTTGACTTCGAAAAAATTGCCCGAAGTTTCTCCTTTAACCCAGTACTCCCGGCGGCTCCGGCTCCAGAAGCAAACCCTGCCGGTGCTTAAGGTGCGCCGGATCGCTTCCTGGTCCATATAGCCGACCATCAAGACAGCGTTGTTGCGGTGATCCTGGATCACGGCCGGAAGCAGGCCGTTTTGATCAAATTTCAGTTCTTCCCGGGCCAGGGGCTGCAGTTCTTCGTCCTTTTTAAAATCTTCCAAGTTATAACCTCCGTCTGAGATCTCTAGTCTTTTATTCTCAACTAAAAACAGCCATCGCATCCGGTAGAGTCAGCTGGTTGGTATATAGAGCCTTACCGATGATCACACCTTTAACCCGGTTCCCGTACGGCTTGAGAGAGACCAGGTCTTCTTTGGATGAAACACCGCCCGAAACAATGACCTGCAGGGAAGTTTTGCTGATTATCTCCTCTAAACCTTCCAGGGAAGGTCCCTGCATGGTGCCATCTTTTTGAATGTCGGTATAAATAATTTCTTTAACTCCCCACTGCTCGACCCGCGAGGCCAGTTCTACCGTCTCTACCGCCGAAGATTCGGTCCAGCCCTTAACGGCCACTTTTCCCTCCCGGGCATCGATACCAACCAGGATGTTTTCTCCAAAATCTCTGGCCAGGTCCCGGGCCAACCCGGGCTCTTCTATGACCATAGTTCCAATAATGACCCTCGAAATGCCCAGGGAAATCGCTTTTTCAACCGCTTCCCGGGACCTGATCCCGCCCCCCAGCTGGAGCGGAATATGAACTTTTTCACCGATGGAACTAATCACTTTTGCATTTTGGGACAGGCCGGTAAAAGCGCCGTCAAGATCGACCAGGTGGAGCATTTTTGCCCCCAGCTGTTCCCACTGGCGGGCAATTCCCACGGGATTGTCGCCGTAGACCGTTTCCTTTTCAGGATCACCCTGGTAGAGTCGGACGCAGCGTCCTTTTCTTAAATCTATGGCGGGTATTACCAGCATGCCTTTCACCTCATTCAAGTTTTCCCTTGGTGGATAAAAATTCATCGTAATCTTTAATTAGGGCCGCCGCTTCGCTTAAAGCCCGGGCTGCCGCCTTGAAAACAGCTTCGATAATGTGATGTTTGTTCTGGCCATGATTTAAAACCAGGTGCAGGTTAAAACGCCCCTCGCTGACAAAAGCCTGCCAGAACACTGTAAAAAGTTCCGGATCCATAGCCCCCACTTCCCCCGGCGCCACTTTTATTCCGTAATGCAGCCAGGACCGGCCGGAAAGATCGGCCGCAGCGGTAACCAGGGCTTCATCCATGGGGGTTATTGTAAAGCCGTAGCGCCTGATTCCTCTTTTTTCGCCTAAGGCCTCCCGCCAGGCCCGGCCCAGGCAGATGCCGATATCTTCAACCAGGTGGTGCGGATCAACTTCTAGATCGCCCTGGGCTTTGATGGTCAGGTCAAAAAAACCGTGGCGGCACCACAGGTCAAGCATATGTTCCAAAAAGGGCAGGCCCGTTTTCAGCTCAGCCTTACCGCTCCCGTCAATATTTAGATCTAAGTAGACCTCGGTTTCACTTGTTTGCCGATCAACTTTGGCTCTGCGGCTCATTTTTATGCCTCCTTAACAGCACTGCCCTGGCGTGAGCTTCCAGGCCCTCCGCCCTGGCCAGGGCCGCAATTTGGGGTGCCGATTCCTGCAGTGCTTCTTTAGTGTAGCAGATCACCTGCGACCTTTTTATAAAATCAGCGACACCGAGGGCGGATGCGTAGCGCGCTGCTCTCGCTGTCGGCAACACATGATTGGAGCCGGCCCAGTAATCCCCGAGCGATTCGGGAGTGTAAGGGCCGATAAAAACAGATCCGGCGCTGGTTATACGGTCTAAGTACTGCCAGGCTTCATCTAAATACAGTTCAAGGTGTTCGGGGGCCAGGTCATTTACCACCGCCCAGGCTTCCTCCAAACCGGAGACTATGATCGCCGCCCCCTGCTCTCTTAGCGATTGTTCGGCGATTTTCCTCCTGGGCAGGGAAATTATTTGTTCTTCCAGGTGGCTTACCACCCGCTTGGCCAGCTCCTCAGAAGGGGTAATCAAGATTGAACGGGACAGGGGATCGTGTTCGGCCTGGGACAGCAGGTCTGCCGCTATATAATCGGGGCGGGCGTTTGCCGCGGCGACTATGACAATCTCGCTGGGCCCGGCCAGCAGGTCAATGCCAACCTGCCCGAAGACTTCTTTCTTAGCCAGTGTAACATAAATATTGCCAGGGCCGACAATTTTTTGCACGGCCGGCACTGTCTCGGTTCCGTAGGCCAGGGCGGCAATGGCCTGGGCCCCTCCCACTTTGAATACGGCCGTAACCCCAGCTTCCCAGGCAGCGGCCAGGGTAAGCGCATTGACCCTGCCGTTTTTATCAGGAGGGGTGCAGAGATAGATATTTTTAACCCCGGCCACCCCGGCCGGGAGAGCAGTCATCAAGACCGAAGATGGATAAGCGGCAGTGCCGCCGGGGATATAAGCGCCGACCGATTGCAGGGGAATGTTGCGCTGTCCGGCCGTCCAGCCCCGGCCGCTGTCCCACCAGTTCTGCTCCAGCTGATGGCGGTGAAACCGCACAATATTGTCTTTAGCGCCCTTTATAGCAGCAGTTAATTCTGGAGAAACGGACTGGACAGCTTCATTAATTTCCCCTTCGCTAACTTTAATCTGCTCCAGGTCGGCCCGGTCAAAGCGGCGCGTATATTTAAGGAGGGCAGGATCACCTTTAGAGCGGACTTCTTCAATAATATCCAAAACCTGTTTCCGTTCCTCCCGGTAGTCTCCCACCGCGGTGGCAGAACGGTTCTTTTTATACTGAGCGTATGAATAAAGCGGCAGAGTCATCTTATTCACCTATTTTTAAGTTATTTTGCATCGAGCCCGGATCTGAATAGCTGGAAATAACAACCATATATTAACATAGGCCCTGATCAGGGTCAATTTAACGGTTATTTATCAAGCAGGGAGCGTAAGGACTGCATGAAACCGGGAAAGGAAATATTGATGACCTCGGCGCCGCTGACGGACGTTTCCCCTTCCGCCACCAGGCCGGCTACGGCCAGGGCCATGGCCAGGCGGTGATCGCCACAGCTATCCAGTGCAGCGCCTTTCAAGTCTGCTCCGCCCTGGATAATCATGCCCTCTTCTGTTTCTTCTATCTGCGCGCCCAGCTTTCTTAACTGTCCGGCCAGGGCCGCGATCCGATCCGATTCTTTAACCTTGAGTTCGGAGGCATCGCTAATTACCGTTTCCCCTTCAGCAACCGCAGCCGCCACGGCCAGGGCCGGTATCTCATCAATCAGGCGGGGGATCATTTCTCCGCCAATATTGACCCCCTTTAAACCGGAACCGCCGTTGATCATCACATCGGCCACCGGTTCTTTTCCCCACATCTTTTCTTCCCGCAGTTCGATAGTGGCCCCCATTTTGGTCAGAAGATCAATAGCCCCGCTCCTGGTCGGGTTTACACCCACATTCTTGATAAGCACCTCCGAGCCGGGGATGATGGCGGCGGCCACCATCAGGAAAGCGGCGGCAGAAATATCTCCGGGCACCCAGACCTGTCCGCCCCTTAACGTGTTTCCTCCCTGCAGGGTAATCCGGTTGCCTTCAACCTCGATCCTGGCCCCAAAACGAGAGAGCATCAACTCGGTATGGTTCCGGCTCCGTTCAGGCTCTTCAAATACCGTAGTTCCATCGGCCTGCAGCCCGGCCAGTAAAACGGCAGATTTAACCTGGGCGCTGGCCAGGGGACATTCATAGGTTACCCCCTTCAACAGCCCGCCCCTGATCGTTACAGGCAGGGTGTCCGACTCCCCTTCGAAATGGGCGCCCATCAACTGCAGGGGCTCGATCACCCTATCCATCGGTCTTTTTTGCAAAGATAAGTCACCGCTTAAAGTGACCTGAAAATCCTGGCCGGCCAGGATTCCAAGCAGCATCCGGGCCGTGGTGCCGGAATTACCGGCATCCAGTTCTCCGGGCGGTTTCATGAATTTTTTATTCCGCCCCTCAATGAAAAGGCGCCGGCCTTTTAAAGTTATTCTTACCCCCAGGGCCCTCAAACATTCAACCGTGGACCAGCAATCTGCGGCATCAAGATAACCCCTGATCTCGGTAATTCCGCGGGCCAGGGCTCCCAGCATGATCGCCCGGTGGGTAATCGACTTGTCTCCCGGGATGGTAAGTTCGCCGGCCAACTTTTCCTGTGGAGAGGTAATTATGATCATCTAATAATCTCCCCTGCAAAACCCTTTTTAAAAAAGCCGCTGATGATATAAATTCAGAACCCGGACCCATCAGCGACCAACATCTCCTGCAGCCTGGATAAACTTTTAGTTTATTATATATTTTAACCCCCTTAAGTTCAAACCTTTAACCCATATCGACTATATTTTATTCCTATACATCGTCCAAACAGTCCAGGGGAAGCTGTTTTCCATGAACAGGAAATCCCTTGCAATATTGCCGGAGGGATGCCCCCCACCTTCCCTGACGAGAAGGACCTGGCCAATCCCAAAACAAAAGAACTGCTCGAGAAGTACCTGAAACGTAACCCGGATATACCCATTGACGAGCAAATCAAATTCTGGCTGAGCTTTATCGATTTCGCCCTTTCCGGCTCTTCCGGATGGAACAGATCGCCATCACCTCCCAGTATGATATTGAATCAAAGAAAGATATCGCGAGAAAGCTGGCCGGGATGAAACCGAAAACATAAAATAAAAATGATGATGCCTATTTATTAAGTTTGTGGCCGAAAGCGGCGCCGAAAATTGCAAACACAAAAAAAATAGCGGTCGCGATGCCAAGCCAAAACAATACAGCCCCGCCCCAAACCGGGCTTACGTACAAACTAACCACTAAAGCGGCAATCATCGCTACGCTATAGAGCAGGACATCTTTTTGTTTTCTATTCATTTTTCAACCCCCTTAATAAGCCGGGCCTTGCCTGCCCCAGGTGGGACTAATTTTAATCCCCGCTTAGATCTTCACTGGTATTTTCCCTGTTACGTTCTATTTCACAGCTACTAAGCGGCTTACTTTTATAAAAAACCAGGTTGCAATACGGACACTTGGCGCCCTTGCCAATATCAATGGCCGATTTAATGTAAGTATGGGCTACCCCCTTGATTTCTGTGTAACAGTGCGGGCAGCTGATCTTTTCCATTGCTTTCACCCCCATGCCAGGTTATCGTTAAGCTGTCCCTACCACAACCCGCTCTTACGCCAATAAAACCATTGATGTTGATTTTGACACCAACCTGTTCAATTCCTTTTTTATCGAAGCAATGGCCTGCAGCTTTCTGATCACCCCCGGCCCGGCAATGATCAGGTCATCGCGGTCTCGCCAATTGATTAACTACCAGGCGCCTCGGGGCAGCAGTAAAGAACAATCTGCTTGTATAGGCCGGACCATGATTTAAAAACATCCAGGGAGGATTAACTGACTTCAACAAAGACTTTTTAAATTGCAAAATATGGAATTGAGCTTTATAATAGGATGAGAGTTTTTTGCACGCTAATTTCCAGGGGGCAAACGGGGTCTTACAATGAGCAACCAAGAAAAACTAGAGGCTATTTGCAAGAATAATGCCATAGCACTTGCCTATCTCTTTGGATCACAGGCTGACAAAGGGCGACAAATCCTGAACGGTCAAGAAACTAGAGCCGATGATCGTTTGGCAGATTTAGATCTGGCCATTGTTTTCAGAAGAGGCCTGCCTCCCTCTGAGCGGGTGCCAAAGCTATATGCCAGGCTTTACAATCAGTTTTCAGAAATATTTTTACCCTTTTCACTTGATCTGGTTTTTTTACAAGAGCAGCATTCCGTGTTCCAGGCCCGGGCCATTACCGGCATTTGTATTTACAGCGAAGATGAGAGCTTTAAAAGCAATTACGAGGAAAACGTCATGCGCAAAGCCGCTGATTTTAAACCTTTTCTTGAAAAATTTTTCGAAGAACGTTTAGAAGGTGTTACTGAATGATCGATAAATTATTAATTAAACAACGATTGAGCATGATCGAAGATTTCTGCCGTGAACTCGAAATGCTCAAGGAAATGCCAAAAGAACATTTTCTTGAAAAAAGAAATACTGCTGCAGCAGAGAGTTTTTTGAGACGCTCTCTTGAAGCAATTTTTGATGTAGGACGCCATATACTGGCAAAAAGCGGACATCTCGATCTTGCCGGTGAGTACAAGAGTATTGCTGTTGGCCTGGCCAGGCAAAAAGTTATTTCCGAAGAATTATCGCAGACTCTTTTAGAAATGGCCGGGTATAGAAACAGGCTGGTTCATCTCTATCATTTAGTAACAGAAGAAGAATTATATTCTATAATTCAAAACAAGATCCCAGATCTACAAAACTTTATTAAGGAAATCAAGTCCTATATCGATTGAGAAGTTGCTCTTCCACAGGTTGCAATCCCGCAGCCTGTCCCCTGGCCTGGAAACTTTAGAAAGCTATTTGCAACCCGGGAGCCGGCCTAAAACCAGGCCGGCCCCGATTAATCCCCGATCTACTTTTAAATACCATCATTAATATACCGGATCAAGCATCCGGTGACTCAAGCAGGCTGTTCAGGGCCATCAGTAAAGCGCTGTGGCCGGTAGGAATACGGTTCAGCATCTTTGCGTTGGCCTGGATCAGGTTTTCTCCCTTTTTGATCAGCCCTGCATCATCTAAAAGCCGGCCCAGCTGGATGTAGTTCAGGGCAGAAATGGATGTCCCGGAGGGCATGGCGCCGTCATAAGCTTCGGCCAGGATCGGCAAGCCCGGAATAGCTTCGCCGACGCTGCTGAACTGCAGGTCGCCGCCGCCCCGGTTAAAGAGGCGATCCAGTTCCCGGGTAAAGTGCTGGGCCTGCTCAAGGCGGCTTTTATCATCTGAGGCCAGGTACAGCTCGATAAAACCCCGGGCTAAGTAGGCGTAATCTTCCATGAAGGCGGGAATAGAGGCTTCATTGTCCCGGTAACGCCTTAAAAGCGCTCCATCACCGGAAACCAGCTTTTTCTCAATAAAATCCGCCGCCTGGGATGCTGCTTCCAGGTATTCCGGCTCATCCAGAACAACCGAACCGCGGGCCAGCGCGGCGATCATCATCCCGTTCCAGGCCGTTATGATTTTATCATCACGGAAGGGGCGCTCCCTTTTATTGCGGGCTTCCAGCAGGATCTGCCGTGATTCCTCCAGGATTTCCGCCAGTTTTCCCACGGTTAAACCGCGTTCTTTTGCAAAAGCTTCATCGTCACCGGTCCGGTAGAGGATGCTTTTACCCTTTTCGAAATTACCGTTTGCGCTGATCCCGAAATAATCATTGACCAGGTTGCCGCGCTCTTTTCCGAGCAAGGCGGTAACCTCTTCGGGGCGCCAGACATAAAAGGTCCCTTCCTCACCTTCACTGTCGGCATCTTCAGCGGAGTAAAAACCCCCCTCCGGCGCCTTCAAATCATTTAAGACGTAAGTGAATATTTTCCGGGCCAGGGCGGCCGGTTCAGGATCATTAGAAGCCCGGTAAGCCTCCAGGGCGGCATAGGCTGTTGTGGCCTGATCATAAAGCATTTTCTCGAAATGGGGCACCAGCCACTGATGGTCAACTGAATAGCGATGGATCCCGTAGCCCAGCTGATCGAAAATGCCGCCCCGGTGGATGGCCTTGAGCGTTTTTAAAGCCATATCCAGGGCTTCCTGGCGGCCGCTTCGTTTCCAGTAGCGGATTAAAAAAATAAGCTGGTGGGGGGAGGGAAACTTGGGGGCCCCTCCAAATCCTCCGTATTGATGATCATAAGTATTCTCGAACTGCCGGAAGGCTTCTTCCAGGGTTCTTTCGCCGGGAAGGGTATGGTCTGCCTTCATATCCCCGGCTGCTCCGCCCTTTGCCTGCCGGCGCAGGGCTTCAGTAATCTCTTCTGCCGACTGTTCCACCTTCTCCCGTTCTTTTTGCCATACCTCGGCTACCCGGGGCAAAAATTCGACCAGGCCGCTGATGCCCATGCGGGGGTACTTGGGCAGGTAAGTGGCGGCAAAGAAGGGCTTTTTATCGGGAGTCAAAAACACCGTCAGCGGCCAGCCTCCCTGGCCGGTCATGGCCTGGCAGGCGCTCATGTAGATCTGGTCCAGATCCGGCCGCTCTTCCCGGTCCACTTTTACAGGGATAAAGTATTTATTGAGTAGCTCGGCCACTTCAAGGTCTTCAAAAGATTCCTTTTCCATAACATGGCACCAGTGGCAGGTTGAATAACCGATGCTTAAAAAAACCGGGCGTTCTTCTTTTTTGGCCCTGCTAAAGGCTTCTTCACCCCAGGGGTACCAATACACCGGGTTGTAGGCATGCTGAAGCAGGTATGGTGATTTTTCATTGATCAGGCGGTTGGCCTCTTTTTTTGCTTTATCTTCCATAGGATCTCCTCCTTAAAATTTACCTGGCTGTAAAACAGGTCCTTCTAAAATATATATTTACTATAGGTTTAGTATATAATAACACGAAACCGGCTCCCAGGCAAGACATGGACCCTCATTCCTGGATTTAATTTACCTTCAAAACCAGGCCTTCTTGATGTCTCCGTTGCCATTCAGAATCGCTGATCCAGGCATGTTTATAAGACCAATCAGTTTCCAATACATAATGATTCAACCCGTAAGCCAGGGTGCTACAGGCAACCACCGCATCGGCGGCATCTATGCTATCAGCTTGTAGTAAGTGATCTGCAATTTCCACCTTCATGCCATATTTACTTTGAAACCGCTCGACGAAAGGCCCCAGGAAAGATTGCCGAGGCAAACCTAACCGGAGCCAGGTATGGGAAGGGTATACTTCATACAACCGGGAAGCATTCTTATCCAGGCGGTCAAAAGGATAGACGGCACTGCCCAGCCTGCGCAGGTAGCAGAGCAGTTTTAAACCGGTATAGGTCATCATCCGCATATTGGGGTTGGTTCTCTTTAAAGGGCTGAAAGCCTTGATTCCCGCATCCACCGCCCGGCAGCAGACCGAAGGTCCCGGGCACCTAACCTCACATGAAGGAATTCCGCCAGCACTGATAAGGCTGTCAAAATCGCTGCGCTTATAGCCTGCAGCAGCCTCTACCAGCTCCGCCCAGCCCTTTAAATTTAAAAGTTCCAGGGCCTCTTGGGTGATGGAGAAAGGAAAATCCAGGCCCCAGGGCGCTTCAGAAAAATGAATCGCGGCCATCAGGTCAAGGCGATCATCGCAGGGCACTATCTGATCGATAACAAGAGTTTCTTGCTGTAAAGTCCCCCTGGCATAGTAGATGCCCCGGCTGGCATCCCTGGCTCCGCTAAAATCAGCACCATATACTTTCACGCCGCACCTCAATCCTCGATGATAGCGACAGCCCGGACCGGAGAACCGTCCCCGTTCTTGATTTTTAAGGGAAACCCGTAGAACATAAACTCCCGGTCCTTCGGCAGACGGTCCAGGTTAACCAGATCGGTATAAGTTACTATCTTCTTTTCCAGCAGGGCTCTTTGCAGGCTTTCGCTGATCGGCCCGGCCACGAAAGGAGGGCCTGCGGCAAGAATTGATTCAAGAAAATTAATACCGGGGTCTTTGTGGAATATTAGCCCGACCTTTTTTGGAATAGACCGCCCCGGAACGACCAGGCGGGCCGGCCCAAAAAAACGGTCCAGCGGTATGTGGTCAAGAGACTCCCCGCTTTCATCCATGTGGGAAAAAGCATCAACATGGGTTCCGGTATGAGTACCCATAGTTATGGTCTGCAAAACCCAGCCCTCTACCTCGTAGCGGCCGGCCTCGGTCACCTCTACCCGGGGATCGCCGGGATAAACTTTCATTCCGGAATAAATCGGCTGCGATAGATCAACAATTTTCAAATCCGGACAACCTCCTTTTTCCTTTCAGACAAAAGACTTTGCGCTCCAAACCAGGA
>PWGD01000155.1 GCA_003554395.1 Syntrophomonadaceae bacterium | reverse complement strand
ACCCTGCCGGCCCTTTTAGCCTATAATGCCAGGCACGATGACGGGCGCCTGCAGATGGCCGCCGAGATGTCCGGCTGCGGCGGGATCAGCGGCCTCTCCGAGCGCCTGGAGGATCTTTTTGAAAAGATCGGGGTCGGTGCACTGCTTGAAAAATATAAGCTGGATGCGGAAGAAGCGCTGGCCCTGGCCGACCGGATGTTCACCCCGGAGCGCTCCTGCAACAATATCTGCCCGGCCGGCCCGGAGGAGGTAAAGGCCATTTTGAAGGCCTCCCTGCCTCCAAAATAAGCCTGGGAGACGGGGGCAGCTGCCCCGCCTTAAATGTTCGGGTGTTAAGAGAAGGAGCGCATTCGTTTTTCTACTGTAAAAGGGGACCTGTCCCTGTGGTCCGGGCAGTAATGAGGGGAGAAATGAAAACCTGGTTAAGAACAGATCATTATTGCAGCAAGGAGAACCTGAAGCTTAATGAAAATTATTTTTGCCGAGTCCCACAACCTGGACCGGCCCGACCCGCTCGGGTCGCACCAGTATATCCGCCTTTTTAAAGAAGAGGGCCATGATTGCCTGTGGTTGGGGCCGGCGATCAGTCCCCTGCACCTCTTTAAACCGGACCCGATCAACCGCCACCGGTTCAGGGTTTGGCGGTCAGGGCTCCGGCGGGTGGACGGAATCGACTGGCTGGTACCTTTCAGCTTGCTTTTTTATTACAATCTTCCTTTCCTGCGCCGTTCCTGTGTGGGGCGCAACCAGTACCGGTTCTGCCTGCCGCCCTTAAAAAAAAGATTGGCTAAGCTGGGCTATGCGCCGGCCGACCTGCTCTGGTGCGCGGGCCCGGTGGCTTTAAGCCTGCTCGACCTTGTTCCCCATAAACTGAGCTGTTACCGCCTGGCCGATCGCCTGGACAAGTTTAGCCGGATCCCGCCGGAGGTGGGAGAACTGCAAAAAGAAATAATCAGGCGGGTCGATTTTGTCCTGGCCACCTCCCAGGCCCTGTGGGAATGGGCGCGCCAGTTCCGCAAAGAAGACGTCTATTACCTGCCAAACGGGGTCGCTGAACACTTTTTTGAACCGGTGGCAGAACTGCCGGAAGACTTTCCGGATCAGGGCAGGCCGGTGGCAGTTTACCTGGGCACACTCGATACCCGCTTTGACCTGGAAACTCTGGCCCACGGGGTCTTGATGATAAAAGATGTTCACTTCCTTTTAATTGGATCCCTGACCGATGAAAGCCTGCGGCCGGGCCTGGAAACCCTGCAGAAAGAAAAGAATTTTACCTGGCTCGGGCCCAGGGCTCACCATGAGGCTCCGGCTTACCTGCAGTACTGCGATCTGGGCCTGATTCCCTTTCATTTGAATGAGCTGACCGAGGCGGTAAACCCGATCAAGTATTATGAATACCTGGCCTGCGGGCTGCCGGTTGTGGCACCGCCGCTGCGGGAATTGAGGGTTATGAAAGGGCCCCTTTATAGCTACCGGGGGCGGGACCAGTTTATCTCCGCCGTGCAGGAGGCCCTGGGCACCGCAAAGGAAGAAAAAGAGCGTAACAGCGAATTGGCCCGGCAGCAGACCTGGAAAACCCGCTTCGAAGACATCAAAAAGATTATGGCTGAAAAGGCGGCCCACAACAGGGAAGGCAACCCGGCTTGTGAGCGTCAATGACCGAGGTTGCCGGTAACCGCCGGCAGGCCCGGCCCGGAAGGTGAAGAGGTCAGTTGGAGCGCAACTTGTTACTAAATAACCATACCCATTCCCGGGACGCAATCGATAAAGATATATACCCCTGGCTCTCAGTGGTAGTGATCGGGCGAAACGAGGCCCGGAGGCTACCGCCCCTGTTCAGCTCTTTGCCCGCCGGGGAGGGCATTGAATGGATTTATGTCGATTCTTATTCTTCCGATCAGAGCCTGGAAAGGGCCGTTGAGGCCGGGGCCCGGGTTTACCGGGTAGAAGAGGATTCGGTCTGCGGGCCCGGCACGGGCCGCTATGTCGGAACCCGGGAAGCTTTCGGAAAGTGGATCCTCTACCTGGACGGGGATATGGTTTTGCGGGAGGAATTTATTTCTTTCCTGGAGCGGTTAAAGACCGAGCAGGAGGCTGAAAGCAGCAGCCTGCCCCCGGGAACGGCCGGTTTTGTAGGCCGGACCCGCAACCGCTACCTGGACCGTGACGGCAATCTTATTGACACCCGGGACTACGTGGTCCTTTCAAAAAAAGAGATGGGCTTGCCTGAAAAATGGGGTAAACCGGCCCTTTATCATGGCGGGGCAGTACTTTACCGGCGGGACTTTGTTTTACAGGCCGGCAGCTGGAACCCGGCCGTTTGCCAGCTGGAAGAGATCGACCTCTACAGCCGGGTGCTGGCCCTGGGCGGGACCCTCCGGGCTGTCGATCTGCCCATGGCCGATCATTACACTCCCTTCCTAAGCCTGCTGGAAAAACTTAAACTTAATTTTTTACCCCGCTACCGGGGCAAGAACCTGTATGGAGCCGGGCAGGTGGTTGCGGCCCGGATCAAAACAGGCACCCTGCTTCCGTTTATCCGCCTTTACCCCTACCCCTTTGTGGTCCTGGCCGGCCTGGTGGCCGTGCCCCCCCTGTACCTGATCTGGCCTCTGCTGCCGCTGCTTGTGAACCTGGCCCTTATGATCTGGATTGGAACGGCAAAAAAGTGGTACTATTACCTGGTTTACCTGGGAAACCTGATCCAGATCTTCAGGGGCCTGGGGCGTTACCGGTTTTTTGAGCCGGAATACAGGAAAATTTCCGGTCCCCGGTAAGAAGGGGTCAGAGAAGAAAAAGGCAGGAAAATCAAGCTACTGCCAAGAAGTTATTAAATAAGGTCACATAACGCTTCAGCAATTATCAGAGCGACGGAGTGAGGGTTAAATGGGCTTCACCAACAGCGGTGATCATATCAAAACCGGTGGTATCCCCAGGTGGCTGGTAGCCATTGTCGACATTTCCCTGGTCACCCTGGGACTTTATTTTGCTGTCATTCTGGTAACCGGCGATCTGCAGGGATTCCAGCTTGAACCCCTGGTTTTGCTCCTGCCGCTGCTCTCCCTGGTCACGGTCCTGTTATTTAACAACCTGGGCCTGTATTCCCGTCAGCTGAGCGGGATGATGCCGGTTATCAGGTCGTTGATTACCGGCGTGATCGGCCTGGCCCTGTTCAGTGTTATTTTCGCCTTTTGGACCAGGGCTTTTATTTTCCACCAGGGCGTTTTCCTGGCTGCCCCGGCCATCCAGCTTCCCCTGCTGATCGGCTGGCGCCTCCTTTATTGGCGCCTGGAATTCTGGATCCACGGCCAAAAGAAACTGCTGGTAATCGGCGGGACGGAGGAAGTGGAGCAGGCCTTGGAAAAGATTATGTGCCTGCCCAAAGGCCTCTTTGAGGTCTTAAAGGTCATCGATCCGGACCAGGTCGATCAATTTTCGGAGTGGCTTGCCAGGGTGGATGCAGTCATGGTGGCCGGCTCCCTGGAGTTGGAGACGAAAAACAAGGTGATCAGGGAGTGTTTTGATCGGAACAGGGAAATATTCATCGTCCCTGACTTATATGAAATTATCCTGACCAGGGCCATGATAACCCAGATCTATGACACCCCGGTGGTAGAGTGCCGGGATATGCAGGTCACTTTCGGTCAGCTTTTCACCAAAAGGATCTTTGACCTGGTTGTGGCCCTGGTTATGGTTGTCCCGGCTGTGCCGGTGCTGCTGATTTTAAGTATCCTGATTAAGGCCACATCGCCCGGACCGGTTATTTTTGCCCAGGAAAGGGTGGGCTTCCGGAACCGAATTTTTACCCTCTACAAGCTGAGGACCATGGTTGATGACGCCGAGGAACAAAGCGGCCCGGTTTTTTCAACCGAAGCAGACGACCGGGTTACCCCGGTAGGCCGCTTCATGCGGGCGACCCGCCTGGACGAGCTGCCCCAGCTTTACAACGTTTTACGCGGTGACTTGAGTATTGTCGGTCCCCGCCCGGAACGCCCTTATTTCGTGGAAATCTTTCAGCAGGAGATGCCCGAATACAGACTGCGCCATTTGGTTAAACCGGGCATTACCGGCCTGGCCCAGGTGGCGGGGCACTACGCTACCAACACGCGGGATAAGCTGCGTTACGATCTCTACTATGTATCCGACCATTCACTGTTAATGGATTTTAGAATTTTAATGCTGACTGTGCCTACTCTGATCAACCGGGAAGCGGCCCGGGGCCTGAGCAAAGAAGCGGAAGGGAGGCTGACATGGCCGAAGTCTTAGTCTTAGGCGGGGGGGTGGCCGGGATATCGGCCGCCTGGCACGCCCGGCAGGCCGGCCGGGAAGCGGTTATATTCGAAGCGAAGGAGCGCTACGGGGGTTTGCTGGATCATTTTCACCGCAGCGGTTTCCGCTTTGACAATGCGGTCCATTTTGCCTTCAGTAAAAACGAACCTTATTCCGCCCTGCTGGCGAAAGCCGATCTGATCACCCACCGCCCGGAACCGTACAACTATGAACAGGGGCGCTGGTTGAAGCACCCGGTCCAGAACAACCTTTACCCCCTGCCGGTCGAAGAAAAGGTGGAAGCGATCAGGAGCTTTATTGAACGCCCTGAGCGGGGAGAAGATCCCGACTACCGCCGTTGGTTGTACGAGCAGTTTGGGGAAGTAATCGCCGAACGTTACCCGGTCCGCTATACCGAAAAATATTGGACCGTTCCTGCCGAGCGCCTGAGCACGGTTTGGATCGGCAACCGCCTCTACCGCCCTTCGCTGGAAGAGGTTTTGTTTGGGGCCATGACCGACCGGACCCCGCTGACCTATTATCTCCCGGAGCTTTTTTATCCGCGCCGGGGAGGATTCAGGGCCATCCTCGACCCCCTGATTGATGATCTCGACCTGCGCACCGGCAAGGAGGCGGTTCTAATTGACCCGGCCAGAGGTTTCGTGGAGTGCAGGGACGGGACCAGGGAATATTACGAGCACCTGGTCAGCAGTGTTCCCCTCCCGGAGGCGGCAGTAATGGTCGAGGGCGCGCCCGGGAAAGTTAAAGAAGCGGCCGGCAGCCTCTGGGCCACCTCGATTGCCCTGGTATCACTCGGCCTGAAGGTTCCCCGGGCCGGGGATCACCTCTGGTTTTACATCTACGACAGCGATATGTTACCGGCCCGGGTTCACGCGCCTTACCGCAAATCGCCGGACAACGTCCCTGAGGGCTGCAGCTCCCTGCAGTTTGAAACCTACTTTTCACGGCACCGGCCGCTGCCCCTGTCGGAGGAGGCTCTAATCGAGCATGTGGTCGGGGCGGCAGAAAAGATGGGCCTGCTAACTGTCGCTGATGTGGCCGTTTCCGACTGCCGGATCCTGCCCTACGGGAACGTGGTTTTTGAAAAAGGGATGACTGCTAAACGCAGGCTTGTCCTCGACTTTTTAAAAGAGCAGGGCATCCTGCCCGTGGGGCGTTTCGGGGAATGGGATTACCTGTGGACCGACCAGAGTTTTTTAAGCGGCAAGAAGGTTGAAAATCTATTCCGTATGTTATAATTTGGGT
>PWGD01000052.1 GCA_003554395.1 Syntrophomonadaceae bacterium | reverse complement strand
TAGACGGCCTTTCTGTCGAAAACTGGGTCAAATATCCATAGAAAATATGTTGATTGAAAAGGGATTTCTGATTTACCGGACATTCATGTCACAGGGGTAAATATGCGGAAATTTTTAACAAGAAAGCTTATCAGGCTTTTCTTCAATAATCAATCAGAAGCAGTGTAAACTTTATGTAGGCTTTGAGTATTATTTAAGTTTCCTTGCCGGGTGAACCATTCAGGTCTTCAATACTCACCAATGCCTCCATTTTGTATAAGAAACTATCCATGTCTATTTCCATTAGTTGGTGTAATTCTTCTAACTTGAATACGTTTCTATATGTTTTGGCGGGGTTTAACAGGAAGCCATATTTTGCCCGAAAGACATGGCGAAACCTTCACAGATCGTCTAACCTTTCTATAATTTTTTTGGATCAGGGGTTGACAGGGAAGTAGAAACAGGTTAATATAAGCATACCGACGGTCGGTATCTTGACTGATTCACAGTTAATTATCAAACGGAGGCCGCTAAAATGGCTGAAACACTGAGAAAAGACAACCGGAAACACGAATTTATGGCTGCAGCCCTGGAGCTTTTTTACCGGAAAGGCTACGAGAATACGACTATTAAGGATATCATCGATGAACTGGGTGTTTCCAAAGGTGCCTTTTACCACTATTTCGAGTCCAAGGAAGCAATTATAATAAACATCGCCAGGGAGTTTACCCGCCGTGCGGCCAGCCTGGTTAAGGAGGTTTTTGAGCGTCCCGGCCTGACGGCAGTGGATAAGATGAACCTTGCTTTTGAATCTCTCAATGAATACAAGATCAGGGAGTCGGAATGGCGGACCAAATTCAAGGGCGCCATCCAGAATGATGAAAACCTGAAACTGCAGAACATGATCATCAATTCAATGAAAAATGAAATTCGCGGCCTCTATGCCGAATTGATTGAAACCGGGGTCAAAGAAGGGGTGTTTGGCGATCCTGTTGACTCTATGGATATGGCCGAATTTCTGCTTGATATCGGCTTTAGCCTGACCGGGGCGCTGCATGACCTGCAAAATAGCTATTACGACCGGGAAAACAAAATCAGTTACGAAGAGTTCCTGGAAAAACTGGACCGCAAAGTCTATTTTTATGAAGTAATCCTGGAAAGGATGTTACAGGTCAGGGAAGGCAAAATTGATTTGCGCGGGCCGGTAATGAAACGGATTAAGTTGGGGGAGTAAAAAATTTTAAGCCATAACATACCTACGGTCGGTATGTTTGTGACAAAATGGGACCGTCCCCTCCTGTCACCGGTAGTGGTGCGCCCGGCATGTGCGATAGCTTGGCGGTGAAAGTCCGCTGTGGGCTTGGCAGTGGGAACCACTAGCTGAAGGCAAGGGTGTCCGCCGCGAGGCGGAATCTGAAAGAAGCCTGAGGCAAAATCCCGGACCGGTGTAGCGAGGGGACGGGGTGAAACACCGGGATAAACCGGCATAGAGGATGTAGCGAGGGGACGGGGTACCTGCTACACCGAAAGGAGAGATTGGAATGGAAAAAGTGGCTTTCGTAAAGTTTTTGGAAGAAATCGGAAGGGAAGATTTGCCTTCTGCCGGAGGTAAGGGTGCCAACCTGGGCGAGATGATTAAGGCCGGCCTGCCGGTTCCGGAAGGCTTTGTGCTGCTGGTTGATTCATACCGCGAGTTTATCGAGGCTAACGGGCTGGAAAAGCAGATCGAAAATCTTCTGACCGGGCTGGATGAAGAAGTAAATGAACGCAGTGACCGCGCTGCTTCAGCTGAGGAGGCAAAAATCCTCAAGGAAACCACGGAAAAGATCAGGGGTCTGTTTGCCGGTGGCAAGATCCCGGAAAGGAGCAGGGAAGAGATCAACCGGGCCTATGAAGAACTGGGCCGCCCCGAGGTGGCCGTCCGTTCATCGGCCACGGCTGAAGATCTGCCCGGCGCTTCTTTTGCCGGCCAGTACAGCACTTTTTTAAATATCAAGGGAGAAGAAGACCTCTATGAAGCCGTAAAAAACTGCTGGGCTTCCCTGTGGAATGAGCGGGCCGTTTCTTACCGGGCCCGTCAGGGCATCGGCAGTAAAGACCTGGCCCACGGAGTAGTGGTCCAGAAGCTGGTTGACTCGGAAAAATCGGGGATCATCTTTACGGCCAACCCGGTTAACGGCCGCAGGGACCAGGTTTCGCTCAGTTCATCCTGGGGCCTGGGTGAAGCGGTTGTTTCAGGTGAAGTCGAGCCGGACCAGTGGGTGATCGACAAGAAAAACGGCCGGGTGATCAGCGAATATATCGCCGCCAAAAAGGTAATGACAGTAAGGAAAGAAGGAGGCAGCGAACTTGCAGGCGTAGAGGAGCAGAGGCAAACTGCAGTTACTCTTAATGAAGAGGAAAGAGATGAACTGCTCAGGCTGGCCCTGGACGTGGAAGAATACTTTGGTTCCCCTCAGGATATCGAGTGGGCTTATGAAGGGGGCCGCTTTTACCTGGTTCAGACCAGGCCGATTACCGCCCTGTTCCCCGCTCCTGACGTCTGCGGCCATGAAGATGAACTGCGGATCTATGCCAATATCAACATGGCCTGGCAGGCGGTTAAAGATCCCTTTACTCCGCTCGGGATCGACTTCTTCGAAGAGCTGACCAGGGACCTGGTCTCCCGGCTCAGCAAGGGCAGACCCAAAAAAGAAGAGCTTGACCTGTGGTGGTTCCATAACCTGGCCGGCAGGATGTTTGTCGACATGACCGATCTGCTCAGGCTGGAACGGGTCCAAAACCGGCTTAAGCAAAAATCGCTCGATCCCCTGGACAGGGAACCGATGACGACGAAGGCGCTGCTGCAGGTCATGGAGCAAAATAAAGATGAACTGATGTCCGGTGATAAGGAAAAACCCAACCTGAGAAAGCTGATCCACCCGGGGCTGGTGGGCCTGATCCTGAATGCAATGGGCAAGGCCTTATACGGCGCTTTTAATCCTTTAAAGGGCAGAAAGAAAGCGTTTCGGATAGCCGAAGATACCATCGCCCGCCTGGAACAGGAAAGCCGCTTCTTGAAGACGGTTGAAGAGAGGCTCAAATTTGTCGAGGATAACTGCGGCGAAGTATTTATAGGTGTGACCATGGGGTTTTTTTACGGCGCCCTCTCTCTGCGCGCCATGGACCGGGTCAAGGAAATGCTGGAAAAAAACCAGCTTGATCCTGCCGAGCTGGAAAATGCAGGCAAGGCACTGCCCTACAACGTGACCACGGAAATGGGGATGGACCTGCTCAGGGCGGCTAAAAGCTTAGATGAAAAAGGGAAAAGGGCCGCTCCCGGAGAGGAAGAGGTGACTGCTTTCCTTGACAAGTACGGCCACAAATCTTCCTTTGAACTCGATGTGGGGACTGCGACCTGGAAAGAGGGACCTGATTATATCCTGGACCTGATCAATTACTATATCGACAGCAAGGATTACGATCAGCGCATAGAGCGGTTTTACCGCGAGCAGAAGGAGGCCGAAGAGGCCATTGAGCGGATCGAAGAGGGGCTGAAGGTGGCAGGTGGCAGGAGGGCAGCCCGGCGGGCCGGGAAAATGCTCCGGGGTTACCGGCAGCTGTTTGGCCTGCGGGAAGTGCCCAAGTTCTACGGCTCCAAGGCTTTCGGTATCTTCCGGGCGGTCATGATTGAGGCCGGTGAAGAACTGGCCAAAGAAGGGCGGCTGGAAGATAAATTGGACATATTTTACCTGACCCGCCAGGATATTCGTTCCCACCACGACCTAAAGCCCCTGGTGGAGCAGAAAAAGCCTGAGTACTTCCGGGATTTGAACCGCCCCGCTCCCAGGATCCTGACCGGCACCGGGGAGAGCATCTATGCCGTGGTTGACCGGGTGGCCGAAAATGCATACCGGGGGATAGCCGTTTCGCCGGGGGTTTACGAGGGCAGGGTTAAAATCCTTGCCGATCCCTCCGAAGGTGGCAAGCTTGAAAGCGGAGACATCCTGGTCACTGTGGCCACCAACCCGGCCTGGACTCCGTTGTTCTTGAGGATCGGGGCTCTGGTCATGGAAACGGGCGGGAGCATGTCGCACGGGTCGATTGTATCGCGGGAGTACGGGCTTCCGGCGGTGGCCGGGGTGGCCAACATCACCACTGAACTGAAAGACGGCCAGAAGGTCAGGGTAAACGGGGAAACGGGCATTGTGGAAATCCTGGATTGAACTTGAAGGATATTAATAAGCCGGTTTGCTCCGGCAGGCACCTCGGAGGCCAGGGATCACAAACGGGTCTTATATCAAACTCAGAACAGACCACCGGGTTCTATCTACAGGGAAGGGATTGGATTATGAACCAAAGAAATATTGTTATTCTATTCATAAGCATCGTCATCGCCATGCTCGGTTACGGGATGGCTTACACCGTCCTGCCTTTTTTCATTGAAGAAATGGGGGGAGGAGGGGCCCAGTTCGGGACCCTGCTGTTCCTGTTCGGACTGATGCAGCTGCTGTTTGCCCCGGTTTGGGGGAAGGTTTCTGACAAGCACGGCCGCAGGCCGGTCCTGGTTGTCGGCATGATCGGCCTGTGCAGCGCCATGGTTTTCTTTGGATTTGCCACCGAAATCTGGATGCTTTACGTGGCCCAGGTCGGCTCAGGGATATTATCGAGCGCCATGCTGCCCGTATCGATGGCCTACATCAGTGACAGCAGCAGCGAGGATTCAAGAAGCGGGGCTATGGGCAAGATCGGGGCCGCCGCCGGGCTCGGGATAATAATCGGCCCCGGTTTTGCCGGCCTCCTGGCCGGGATATCGCTTACCTTTCCCTTCTTTGTTGCCGCCGGGTTTTGCCTGCTGACCTGTATTACCATCCTGCTTCTGCTTCCGGAGTCCCTGCCCCCGGAGAAGCGTTCGGAAACCTTAGAAAAGATCACCCTGATGGAAGTGAGGGGTATGGGGCAGGCCCTTTATACCCCGATTGCCCTGGCCCTAATCATCGCGTTTGCCATCAACTTTGGCAAGTCGAATTTTACCGGCGCTTATGCTTTCTTTGCCGCCGGCAGGTTTGGTTTTGGCACCGAAGAAGTGGGCACCATCTTGATGGTGACCGGCTTGATTTATGCCCTGGCCCAGGGATTGGTGGTCGGCCCCTTGACCAAAAAATTGGGAGAAGGGGGTGTGATCAAGCTGTCCCTGGCCGGCAGCGCGGCCGGCTTTTACCTGATGCTGCTGGCGGTTGACTATGTGACCATGCTCGTCACGGTGGGCCTGTTCAACCTGTTTAATGCCCTGCTTAAGCCTTCTACCATGGCCCTCATCTCAAAAAAAACCACCATTACCCAGGGGTCGGCCATGGGCATTGCTGAATCCTACATGAGCCTGGGCCGGATGATCGGGCCCCTGTGGGCTGGCTACATGCTTGATATCAACCTTAACCTGCCCTACATCAGCGGGGCCGTGTTATTCCTGGTTGTTTTCCTGGTCAGCCTGGTGCTGAAAGATAAGCTCCGCTGAAAAAGAACAGTCCAGCTTTAAAGGGGGCTGCCGTTTCCGGCTCTCTTTTAAGCCCGGCACTATGGGCACCGGCACTATGGGGTCAGGTCTTGAGTGCGCCAAGCGAAGCTTGGCAGTTCTTGCCGGTGAGAGTCCGGATTAGGCAAAGGGTAGCCACCAGCCTAACACCTATACCACATTCAGAAGGGTAACCGACTGG
>PWGD01000033.1 GCA_003554395.1 Syntrophomonadaceae bacterium | reverse complement strand
TTGCAGCCCGTGGCAGTTCCAGTATTGCTGTGTATGACCCCCCGGAGTTTAAAGCCCACTCCAAAAAACAGTATGAGCTAATGGACGATGCCATTTTTAAAATGTCGCTGCAGTCATTCGGTACCAACGTCGTTCTGGACTTTGTTAGCATCAGAGGAGCTTTTCCGACCCGAAACTGGCAGACGGGCATTTTTGAAGAATCCGATAACATCAACGGCCCGGCCATTTCGGACAACATCCTAACTAAAAATGTGACCTGTTTTGCCTGCCCCATCGAATGCGGACGGGGGACAGAAATCAGGAAGGGCAAATATACCGGCCACAAAGGCGAAGGCCCGGAGTATGAAACCATTGGCACCTTCGGTGGGATGTGCGCTGTCAGCGACTTAGAAGCGGTCACCATGGCCGGTTATCTCTGCAACGATTACGGGATCGACACAATTTCTGCCGGCAGCACCATTGCTTTTGCCATGGAATGCTACGAAAAAGGAATCATAGGCGATTCTGATACCGGCGGGAGGGCTATAAATTTTGGCGATCCTGACATTATTGTTGACCTGGTCCACCTGATTGCCAGGCGGGAGGGGATCGGCGATCTGCTGGCTGAAGGGACCAAAATAATGGCAGAAAAACTGGGTCGGGGCAGCGAAGCTTTCGCCATGCACGTCAAAGGCCTGGAACTGCCCGCCTACGACAGCCGCGCCGTGCAGATGACCGGCCTGACTTACGCCACCGCCAATCGCGGCGGTGATCATATTACCGCTTATGTCCAGGGCCCCACCCTGATCGACGCTCCTTTCCTTGTCGTCGAGGAAAGCGAGATCAAAAACCCCTTTGTTGCCGATCCCGACGAGGTACAGATAGCGATCGACCTTGAAGATATGCTGACCACCTTTGACTGTATCGGGGCCTGTAAATTTACCGGCATCTGCCTAACTGCCAGCGACTGGGTCAGGCTTGTCAACCTGGCCACCGGCTGGGATTACAGCCTGGCCGAATACAAACAAACCGGGGAAAGAATCTACAACCTGGCCCGCGCTTTCAGTAACCGGGAGGGACTTTCCGCCGAAGGTGATACTTTGCCGGCCCGGCTGCTAAAAGAACCGCTTCCGGAAGGGCCTGCTGAAGGGCAGGTCAACGAGCTTCCCATTCTGCTTGAAAGGTATTACCGGCTTCGGGGCTGGGATCAGCAAACGGGTAAACCGAAAGTTGAAAAGCTGAGCCAGCTCGGCCTGGAAGAAGTCGGGCCGGTTATCTGGACTTAAGAAAGGAGCGCTTGCCCGTGACCGATCTGGAAAGAAAAAGACCCTGGCTAAAAAGTTACCGCCTGGGCCCCTATAAACTTGCCTCCAGCCTGGAACCTTATCCGGAGCTTCCCCTTTACAGCATGCTGGACCAGTCGGCGCAAAAACATCCCCGCTCAACAGCTGTTGATTACTGCGGGGTGCGCATCAGCTACGGTGAACTTAAGGATTATTGCGATAGACTGGCCTGCGCCCTGGCCGGTTTCGGTGTCAAAAAAGGTGATAGGGTGGCCACCATTCTCCCCACCTCGCCCCAGTATATTATTGCCAATTTTGCCATCCTTAAAACAGGAGCCGTCCATGTGCCCTGCAGTATCCTGCACAAGGAGCAGGAACTGGAATACGAAATCGGGGAGTCGGGCGCCGAAACGGTAATCTGCCTCCAGGAACAGGTTGATAAAATCCTGAGCATCAAATCCAGGACCGGGATCAGGCAGATTATCGTCACCGTCCTGAACGATTACACCCTGGATGATAATGGAGAGGATAAGGCCCCGGAGGGTCTGTTTGGTTTTAAAGCTTTGATAGCAGACCACGACCCCCACCCGCCGGAAGTGGAAATTAAGCCCCGGGAGGATCTCGCCTACCTGGCTTTTACCGGCGGCGCCACCGGGGTTCCCAAGGGTGTTATGCTGACCCACTTCAACCGCTATTCAAATGTCCTGCAATCGATGGCCTGGGCCATGTCCAGCCTCGAAAAATCTATCCGCGGCAAAGCTTCCATTTGTATCGGCGTGCCCCTGTTCCATTCCTATGGCGACAGTGCCGCCCTTTTCGGCATTCACTGGGGGCTCCGTTTGATTCTGGTCCGAGATCCCCGCAATATTGATCAGATTGCCCGGATTCTGATCGAAGACCGCCCCTTCATGACCACTCTGGTCCCGACCCAGTTGATGAAATTAAGCGAAAAAGATCTGCCGCGCCTGCCGATCCAGATCCTTTCCGGAGCCTCTTACCTGCCCCGGGAGGTCAGGGAGAACATAACCGCCAAGATTAAAATGCCCATTTCGGAAGGCTACGGCCTGACAGAAACCAGCCCCCTGACCCACCTTGATTTAAGCGGGTTTTCCAAGATAACCGGCTTTGCCGCCAGGCAAAAATACAGCATCGGCCTTCCCATACCCGATACCGATATAAAACTAATCAACGAGGATAACGGCCGGGAATGCCCGCCGGGCGAGCCGGGCCATATGTACATCAAAGGGCCCCAGGTCATGAAAGGGTACTGGCCGGAAGAAGGCTCCGGCCTGGTCGACGGCTGGCTTCCGACCGGCGATATAGCCAAAATGGACGAAGACGGCTATTTCTACATCGTGGACCGGATTAAAGACATGGTTAATGTATCGGGTTACAAAGTTTATACCAGCACCATTGACGATATTCTGCACCAGCATCCCGCTGTTTCAATGGCAGCAGCAGTCGGCATCCCCGATCCGGAACGGGAAGGCAGCGAGAGGATTAAAGCTTTCATCGTCCTCAAGGAGGAACAGACCGGGAAAGTTAATGCTGAAGATATCATCGCTTTTTGCCGCGAAAAATGCGCTTCTTACGCCGTGCCCCGCCAGGTCGAATTCCGGACCAGTTTGCCCTTTACCGTGACCGAAAAAATATTTAAAAAGCAGCTTCGCGAAGAAGAGCTAAAGAAAATGCAAAACAGCTCTTAAAAGATATATCCGTTATAAAAAGTTTTTCCGCCCGGTATCACGCCCAGCGGTGACTGGTCACCGCGGCAGCCAAATTAGAACCGAAACCAAATACCCCCGGTTGTTGGGAGGAGGCAGCAGTGCAGGGAGCAGTAAAACCCTACCTTTTTCTGAGGGATATGTTTGGAGTTAAAAGCTTAACCATCGACTTGCCTGAAGGGGCAACCGTTAAAGAGCTGCTGCAGACCTTGCGCCGGGATCACCAAATGCCGGAAAAACTGGCTGTTGCCGGTACCGCTATTAACCTGGTGGACCGGGATGGCAGGGGCGATTTAATAGTTCTTGTTAACGGCCGCAACATCAAGCAGCTGCAGGGCCTTGATTCTCCCCTGAATGAAGGCGACACCATCAGCCTTTTACCGCCGGCAGCCGGTGGCTGACCCTGAATAAAACCTTATTTGTTGCAATTATTATGTAAATTAAAACAGATAGCTAAAATTTAGAATTTTCATTGACATGGGGTTGTTTATGTGGTACTTTTACAGCAACCAATTTCTACAAAGTTATTCAACTTACTGCTCTTTTTTTGCATGATCAAATTAAATCAGCATGGAGGGAAAAAATGAGTAAACATGAAAAAGACGTTATGGTGGTTTTACCGAATGCCAGGGACAAGAGAAATCTAACCAAAATGATCAGTGAAGAGTACAAGCTCCACTGGATGGATGATGAAGACTTTGACTACCCCCATCCTAAAGAAAATTTCGACCTGAGAACATACACTGAAAAATGTTCCGCTTATATCAGGGACAACCATATTGATGCCATTTTCTATTCCCATGATCTTGCTAACATCGTGGCCGGAGTCCTCTGCGAAAGACATAACATTTTAGGGCCGACCCTGGAGTCGATGTTTGTAAGCAACCACAAATATTATTCCCGGGCCAATCAACCCGATCCAATCTGGTTCGACTATATTGACCTGGAAACAGGGCAGTGGGGGAACCTGGAGCCCAGATATCCCTGCTACATAAAACCACCCTCCCTGACCATGACCCTTTACCAGTACAGGATTGATAATGCAGAAGACATGGATTACGCCATAAACATGTTGAGAAAAGACCTGCCTCCGGTGACAAAACTATTCACGGATTTCTTTGGAGAATACGTGGACCTGAAAAAATATCCCCTGGCCAATAAAAACATCATCGTGGTGGAGGACCTGGTGGAAGAGGAAGATCAGCACTGCGTGGAAGGTTGGCTTGATCCCGAGGGCAACATTCAGCTTTGGGAAGTATCGGACCATTTTTATTATCCCGGTAAGAGAAAATCGGTGGATGTATATGTTACCCCGTCGGTTTTACCTGAAGAAACTAAGGAACAGCTGATTGAATATGCCAAGCAGTGCGTCAAGCAGCACGGCATCAACGCCGGCTTCTGGAACGTGGAAATATGGCGCAAAGGTGACTGGATTTCAGCCACCGAAATCAACGGCAGATCGGCCTCGGTCTGGTATGATCTCTATTACAGGACCTTCAACAAATCGTTATCCCGGGCCATGGTCTACCTGTGCTGCGGTGAAGGAGAAAAAACCTATAACGAATCTCCTCAAAGGCTGAAAGGAGATCGTTTTGGGGCCCAGTTCCATGTCATTACCTATGGCGAAGGAAAAGCGGAAGATTTCTTAGACTTTGATTTTATCGATACCATCGAAGACACCAATGTCGAAATATTTACGCCCAAAGGCAGTCAGATTCGGCAGAGCAGGACAACCGGAGTCTGGCTGGCCAGGTTCGAGCTTTTCGGCAGTGATTTTGTGCAGATGTGCGAACGGGCAGATTACTTAAGAGAAAAGATGCTTAAACAACCCGAGCTTTCTCCAAAACCGCCCCAAAGAAAAGCAATAAACTAAAGTTACTTTGATTATCCAGGCCGGGGTGGAACATTAACGCTGCAGGTCGTTAAAATATTTATAAAATAATTGTTCCAGGTTGCTGCTGGCTTCTTTCCGGAAATTTTTATAACGGAGCACCAGATCCCTGCCTGCTTCGGTCAGGTAAGACCCCCCGCCACAGCTGCCCCCGGTCTGCCTCTCCAGGAGGGCAAACCCCAGGTTATCTTCGAGCATTTTAACCAAATCCCAGGCCTGGCGGTAAGACATTTTCATATCAGCCGCCGCCTGCCTTAAAGAACCCATCCGGTCGACCTTCTCCAGCAGTTCGCAGGGACCGTCACCGAAAACCTTGCCGCCGTCTTCAAGCCAGATCTTGGAATGTAATTTGTACGACATGATCTTTGATTCTCCACAAAGAATATTTTTAAAGGTTGCAAAAACAAGGTTAAAAATTAGCATCCAGTAATACAGTTTATTTATACATGAGCCTAACCTTTTTTTAGGCGTCAAGATTGCTCAAAGCCAGGGTCGCCTCCAGCACTCCGCCCCCGACAGACCTGGCCTTGTCTGATATAGTAAAGCAGTATTCACGCCTGGCCCTGGGATCGATATCGCCAATTTTCATACCCGGCCTGACTATAAGTCCTTCCTGGATCAAACCGCGCACAACTCCTCCGATTTCGGCTTTAACCACTTCGTCTCCGGCAAAACCAACAACCTGGCCGGCCCTAACCGGATCCCCGATCTTCACCTCGCTCTTAAATCTACCCGCTCCGGGTGCCCTTAACAGCCGCTCGGTGCTGTACCCAGCCACTGAGCCCGGCATGCCATCATTCGCTATAGCTTCCCCGCTGTATATAACCCGGCCCAGATCATGGCCGCGCCTGGTTTCCACTAC
>PWGD01000163.1 GCA_003554395.1 Syntrophomonadaceae bacterium | reverse complement strand
TGAAGTATTGAAGGAAGAAGGTTTAAGGGATTCGGTCAAGATTATAGTTGGCGGGGCCCCTGTAACCCAGGATTTTTCCGACGAGATTGGCGCCGACGGCTGGGCCCCGGATGCGGCTTCGGCCAAGGAACTGGCCCTGAACCTGATCAGCTGATGGTGACTGTTATTAAACCAAGTGGAGAAAGGAGAGTTTGGCATGATCAAAGGTAATTACAAAGTGCAAGAAGGAAATTACCTCCAGGTTCTCTCCGAAGATCAGTGCCGCCGGTTAATTGGGGCGGCGATGGAGATACTGGAAAGGACCGGGGTTACCTATTTAGATGACGAAGCAGTAGAAATAATGAAAAAAGCCGGCTGCTATGTAGACGGCAGGCGGGTTCGCATTCCCTTCAGGCTGGTGGAGCAGGCCCTTAACTCGGTTCCGCGCAAGGTTTCTCTCAGCAACAGCCGGACCGGGAAACGAGTTATGGAAATGGAAGGCGGCAACGCCTACTTTGGCACCGGGTCCGATACCCCTAATTTTATAGATCCCTACACGCAGGAGCGGATCCGGACCAGCCGTAAGACGGTCAGCATGGCTACCAAGTGTATCGATGCCCTCCCCAATATGGACTTTGTCATGTCCCTGGGCATTGTGCAGGACGTGCACCAGCTGGTTTACGATCGCTACCAGTTTGAAGCAATGGTTTTAAATACCTCCAAGCCGATTGTGATCACCGCCATTGATGAACCCGGCTATCACGATATTATCAAGATGTGTGAATATATTGCCGGCAGTGAGGAAGAACTGAGGAGGAATCCCTTCCTGACCCTTTACGCCGAGCCGATTTCGCCTTTGCAGCACCCCGGCGATTCAGCCCGCAAGCTGATGCTGGCGGCTAAAAAAGGCCTGCCCGTTGTCTACACCCCCTGCATCATGGCCGGCGGCACGGTGCCTGCCACACTGGCCGGAGCCATGGCCAACGGCCTGGCCGAGAGCCTGAGCGGACTGGTCTTGAACCAGCTCACCTCGGAAGGCAGTCCCTTTATCATGGGCGGTGTCTTTACCGTAATGGATATGAAGACCACCATTTTCTCTTACGGTGCCCCTGAATTTGACCTGATGATGGCCGCCCTGGGAGATGTATCGGACTTTTTAGATATCCCCATGTTCGGCACCTGCGGCTGTACCGATGCCAAGGTAGTGGACGAGCAGGCCCTGATCGAGGGAGCAATATCAATCCTGATGACCGCCCAGTCGGGCGCTAACCTGAACCACGATGTGGGCTATATCGAGCACGGCAACACCGCTTCCCTGGAATACCTGACCATTTGCGATGACCTGGTTGGGATGGCCCGCAAGATCGTTAACGGCATCGAGGTCAGCGAGGAAACCCTGGCCCTTGATGTAATTGATAAAGTCGGCCCCGGCGGCCACTTCCTGGCAGAAGAACATACCATGGAGCACTTTAAGAAGGAAACCTGGTATCCGCGTTTCTTTGTCCGCCAGATTTACGAGAAGTGGGAAGCAGATGGAAGCAAGACTCTCTTTGACAAGGCCAACGAAAAGGTGATCGATATTCTTGAAAACTACGAGCCCGAACCGCTGCCGAAAAATGTGCAGCAGAAAATTAAGGATATCATCAGCGATGCCGAGTCCAAGTTAAATAAGTAGGCCCCTTCTAAGGCGCTATAAATGGTGGTGGAAAAAGATATGGCAAATTATGCTTTAGGAATTGATACAGGCGGGACCTTTACCGATGGAGTAATCTTTGACCTGGAAAAAAGGACCGTGGAAGCTAAAACAAAAGTAGAAACGACCAGGCATGATCTGACCCTGGCGGTCAATAACTGCCTTGATCAGCTGATCGCTGCTTTCAAGCACAAGAACGGCGATCAGGTCGACTTCGGTCAGATCAAAATGGTATCGGTTTCCACCACCCTTGCCACCAATGCGATCGTGGAAGGGCAGGGAGCAGAGGTAGGCCTGATCCAGATCGGGTTTGAAGCCCGGGAGGGCCTGCCTACTCCCTATTACGAAGTTATCCCCGGCGGCTGTAATATCAAGGGCCGCATTGTGGAAGAAGTGGACCTGGAAGCCGCCGAAAAAGCGATCCTGGAAATGAAAGACCATGTCGATGCCTTTGCCGTATCGGGATATTTATGCATCAGGAACCCGATCCAGGAGATAGAAGTTATGGAGCTGATCCATAAACTGACCGGTTACCCTGTGGTAGCCGCGCACCAGCTCAGCAGCGAACTCGGTATGCACGAGCGGACAGTGACAGCCATCCTGAATGCCCGTTTAATGCCCCTGATTACCGATCTGATGGATTCGGTTAAACAGGGCATGGAAAGGATGGACATTGAAGCGCCCTTAATGGTAGTGCGCGGCGACGGCAGTTTGATCAGCGAAGCTAAGGCCCGGGAAAAACCGATCGAAACCATTTTATCAGGCCCCGCGGCCAGTATCATTGGGGCCCTGACTTTGACCGGGGTAAAAGATGGCCTGGTTGTCGATATGGGCGGCACTACGACCGATGTGGCCGTCTTAAAAGACGGGCACCCCTCCCTCAATAAGGAGGGCGCCAGGGTAGGAGGCTGGCTAACCCGGGTTAAAGCGGCCCAGATCACCACCATTGGCCTGGGCGGCGACAGCCTGATCCAGGTATCGAAAAGCGCGGTGCTTACCATCGGGCCCCAGAGGGTGTTCCCCCTGTCCTGGATAGCCTCGCAGCATCCCTACCTGACCGATGAGCTGGAAGATATTCATACGGTTGACTACTCTATGATGGATACTCAACCCAACTTCATCCTGGCCTATATCCGGGATCCTTTTCATATTAAACTGACCGCTACTGAACAGCAGATCCTTGATTTGATCAGGGAAGGGCCGCACCCCCTCCACTATATCAGCAAAAAGCTGGGCAAGGCCATAGACCTTTTACCCTGGCAGCGACTGGTTAATGTGGCTTCGGTGCACCGGGCGGCTTTGACCCCGACCGATGTATTGCACGTCAGGGGTGACCTTGATTTGTGGGACCGGCGGGCTGCGGAACTGGGTACCCACATGCTGGCGGCCCGTTACCGGACCGGGATAGAAGAATTTACGGACACGGTTTTAGAAGAAGCGGTTTACAAACTGGCCCTGGTTACAATAGACCGTTTGCTTGAAGAAGAAGTTCTGAACTTTTTGTTCAACAAGGAAGACGGGAGGCAAAATTTACTGCGCAAGGCCCTTGGTCAAAAAATAAACAAGAAAGAAAAGCTCTTTGATCTCAGCATAACCCTGGGTCTGCCCCTGGTAGCTGTAGGCGCCCCGGTTGACGCTTATTTTCCTGCTTTGGCCGAAAAGCTTAACGCGGAGCTTTATCTGCCTGAAAATGCCGACGTGGCCAACGCCGTCGGTACGGTCAGCGGCGAGGCGATGGAGCGAGTTACCGTGCTGGTCAAACCGGGTGAGGGCGGCGGGTTCTTGGTGCACACCCCAACCAAGAGGGAATTTTTCATGATTTTTGAAGAAGCGATTGATTATGCCTGTAAAGAAGGTCGGAATTATGTCTATGAACAGGCCTCCGCAGGCGGGGCCCAGGATATCGAAACGGTTTTGGAAAGACAGGATCGTTACAGCAAGATGACAACCTTTTCTGAGGATGACACAGAAAGGATGGATACCAAGATCTTTATTGAAACTGTCATTGAAGTGTCTGCCGTGGGCAGGCCGTGGACCGGATAATTTTATGTATGGAGGTTTTAAAAAGCGATGATTATTATTGGAGAATTAATTAACTCAACCCGTAAAAAGATCAAGCAGGCCATTGATGAGCAGGATGTAAAATACATCCAGGATCTCGCTGTCAGGCAGGAAGAAGCCGGGGCCGACTATATTGACGTTAACTCCGGAGCTTATGTGCATGACGAAGTTAAGTATTTGGTCTGGCTGGTTAAAATCGTGCAGGAAGTGGTAAATAAACCGCTGGCCCTGGACAGCCCCAATCCAAAGGCCCTGGAAGAAGCGATGAAGGTCCATGAAGGGACTCCGATGATCAACTCGATCAGCGCCGAAAAGGAACGTTACGAAAAGATTATCCCCCTTTTAAAAGGCACCGCTACTCCCGTAGTGGCCCTGTGCATGAGCGATGAAGGGATGCCTGAAACAGCAGAAGACCGCCTGGAGGTGGCTAAAAGGCTTTTAGACGATCTGGATAAAGACGATGTAAAAATGAGTGATGTATTCCTGGATCCTTTGATCAAGCCGGTCAGCGTCAACGGGGAGTACGGCCCCCAGGCCCTCGATGCCATTGAGATGCTTTCCGATCTGGGCTCCGGCTGTCACATCACCAGCGGTTTGAGCAACATTTCCTTCGGTTTGCCTCACCGGGCCCTGTTAAACCAGGCTTTTATCGTTTTGGCCATGGGCCGGGGCATGGATTCGGCCATTGTTGATCCTCTGGATCAGAAAAAAATGAGCCTGGTCAAAGCGGCCGAAGTAATCTTAAACCTTGATCCCTATGCCATGAAATACTTGAAAGCAGCCCGGGCCGGCAAGCTGGTTTAAATAATTTAAAGCCGGCCCCGGTTTTATCATCTTTTGAGTATTTGATTATAAAGTGTTTCAGAGAGGATGAAATAGATGATCTACCGTGAATTCCAACCGTTAAATTATCTGAAACAAGAGGAATTGGAAAAAATTCACCTGGGCGCCATGGCTGTTTTAGAGGGGGACGGAGTTGAATATTTCTCCCCGGAAGCCAGGAAGATATTATCAAAGGCCGGCGCAAAGGTCCAAGGAGACAATGTTTTTTTACCCCGGGAACTGGTCATGGAACAGGTTGCCCAGGCTCCTTCTGAGTTCACCCTGCAGGCCAGGAACCCGGAGAATAATGTCAGGATCGGGGGCAATACAACTGTTACCGCCCCCGGCTACGGATCTCCCTATGTCATGAATTATCTCCAGAATAAACGAAGGATCTCCAATTACAGAGATTACATTGCCTTTACCAAGCTTTGTGGTAACAGCGACAACTTCGATGTGGCAGGAGGCGTGCTGGTCGAACCCAATGACTTACCCGATCGGATCCGGCACGCAAAAATGTTTCAGGCGGCCGTTAAACATACCGACAAATGCCTGATGGGCAGTTCCATGGGGGATAGAAAAGCCTCCGAATGCCTTGAAATGGCCGAGATAATATTTAGCAGCCGCGATGAAATACAAACTAAACCGGTTTTAATAACCCTCATCAATACGCAGAGCCCGCTGCAATTTGATCGGCGCATGATTGAAGCCCTGATGGTCTATGCCCGCAACAGCCAGCCCCTGCTCATATCCGCTCTTGCCATGACGGGGACGACTTCCCCGGTGACCTTGCCCGGATCACTGGTTCAGCAGACAGCCGAGATTTTATCGGGCATTGTCCTGGCCCAGTTAATCAATCCCGGGACGCCGGTTATTTTTGGGTCATCTTCCAGTATCGTGGACTTAAGAACCGGAGACCTGGCCATTGGCAGTCCGGAATCGACTAAAATGTTTTGCGCTATTGCCCAGATGGCCCGTTTTTACGGCCTGCCTTCCAGGGGAGGGGGGGCGCTGACTGATTCCCTTTCTCCCGATGCCCAGAGCGGCTATGAGTCGATGATGGTGGCAATGAATTGTGTGCTGTGTGGAGTAAATTTCATACTTCATTCTGCCGGTATGCTGGAAAACTATATGACCATGTCGTATGAAAAGTTTATTATCGATGATGAAATAATTGGCCTGGCCAGGGAATTTGCCAGGCCCATGGTGTTTGATGAAGAAAACCTTGCTGTTGATGTTATCCTGAGGCACGGCAGCGGCGGCCATTATGTCGGGGACAGCCACACTTTTGAGCACATGAAAGAAACGCGTATTCCCATTATCAGCAGTAGAGAGCGCTATACTGCACCCGGCGATTTTTCCGATGCCGCCCAGAAGGCTCATCAGTACGTAGCCTCGGTGCTGCAGGACTACCAGGACCCGCCGCTTGATGAAAAAATTGAACAGGAGCTGAGCAGGTACATCGATAATATGAGCGAGTAGAAATTAAAAGGGATCAATACCAGTGTTGGTAGGTGAGATAAGGATACCTGTCCCCTTGTCCCGCTGAAATAGAACGGCTGCCCGTGGTATCTTAACCGGCAGCCCCTTTTTTTTTGACCATTATGAACCAGGTCCAGGTAATGGTTAAAACTTAAACCGTTCTCCGCCCTTATTATTCCGGCCCCGCTCGGCTGTAAACTTTTTGCCATCGCTGCCGTGTTAACTTTCTGCTGCTTAATTTAACCACAACTGCCCAATTTAAGCACTTGTAAATGCCGGGAGGTAAAGATATAATTAGATACCGTAAAGCCTATTAAAAGCGCCTGCTTAAATTTGCGGGAGTAGTTAGCGGCCTGGTGGCGCTCCTGGACTTCAAATCCAGTGGCAGGGCAGCCCCCTGCGGTGGGTTCGATTCCCATCTACTCCCGCCAATAAAATCATTAACAGGGCAGGCCAATAGGGCAGGCCTGGAATTATTTGACAACGATTACAGTGCAATTTTTTGCTTCCTGCACTATAGCATTACTGACACTGCCCAGGAACATTTTTTGCATACCGCTTAGTCCTCTGCTGCCAATTATAATCACATCAAAACCTTCTTCGGCAGCCACACTCATTATCGTAGATGAAGGGTGGCCTTTTTTTAAAATGGTGCGCGCCTTAATATGCTTTTCTTCGAATACTTTTAAGGCTTCTTGCAAGATCATTTCTCTTTTTTCAACATCTTCTATAATCCGCTTATCAATACTTTTGCTGTCCAGAACTGCTACGGAACGGGTTTTGCCGTCCCTCCCGTAAGCAGTGAGGTCTAAACTACCTTCGTCAACGTGAATAACGGCTACTTCATCGATATTAATGCCCTCTGCGAACATTGCAGCCCTCTCCAGCGCCTTACGACTGTGGGCGGAACCGTCTGTGCAAACCAGGATTTTCATATACTGTCTCTCCTTTCAATTGTTTATAATATATTAATATCGGTATTTATTGTATCTATATATTACCATAAAAGGTGAAATAAAAAGAGGAGGGCCTGGGAAGTGCTTTTTAACAGGTTTGATTTAGTATAATTAGTTCGGCTTCTCAAAGAATTGCCTGTTCAGGTTTCGAGGTAGGATTCAGCCCCCTTCCCGCCGAAATTCTTTAAGCACTGGAGTTGATTAACAAAACACGGGGCCTTCCGGTAACAGGATTGGGCCAACCGCCGGTAATCAAAAAAGGGAGGTTGTATACAAATTGGATCTGAATAAGTTGAGCAGAGAACAGCTTGAATACCTGCTGGCAGATTTTGCTAAGAGGTGGCTGGCTCACGATGGGGTCTGGTTTCAGCAGGTTGAACAGGCTTACGGCATGGAAGAAGCGATCCGTCTCGATACCGGGGCCTGGGAAATGTTTACGGTCTTAGAAGCCCGCAGGATTATGGACTTTTTAGGCCTGGAGTCGGGAGGCGGCCTTGATGCCCTTAAGCAGGCCCTCCAGTACAGGATGTACAGCTTGATAAACAGGCAGGAGCTAATCGAACCGGGCAGGGACAAGATCATTTTCAAAATGAACGACTGCCGGGTCCAATCGGCCCGCCGGCGCAAACAGATGCCCGAATTCCCATGCCGGCCGGTGGGGTTGGTAGAATACTCCGGTTTTGCCCGCACCATCGACCCGCGCATTGAGACAAAGTGCCTTTACTGCCCGCCCGATCAGCATCCTGATGACAGCTTCTGCGCCTGGGAATTTACTTTGAACAGCAAAGAAAAATAAAAGGTGAAAGGTATATATGCAGGACTAATTCCGGGCCGCAGCTTATTAAAGAAGGGACGCTTCCGGTAAAACTTAAGGTCAGCAGAAACTATTTATTTGGGTCAAGTTTGAAACAGGGGTGGAAAAATAATTGCAAACCTGGTTGCATAATTATAATATTATGATATAATAATACCAGTAGGAGGAAACCTTAATGGATGCTCTAACAGAGATGGATAAAATCAGGGAAAAGGCAACCCTGCTTAAAGCCCTTTCCAACCCGGTCCGGCTTTGCATTATCCGTGAACTTATCAAACGGGGCGAGTGCAACGTATCGGCGATGCAAAACTGCCTGGAACTTTCTCAGTCAACCGTGTCTCAGCACCTGGGTCGGTTGAGGGATATGGGGATTATCACCTTTGAACGCAAGGGGACCGAAGTTTATTATCGGATTTCCAGCGAAGAAGCGGCAGACATTATTAAGGTTCTCTTTGAAAATGACTTTTAGAGGCATATTAAGGGATTTGCCCGAAGGAGGTTTTTAAAATGCTGCAGGTAACTGAATCTGCAAAGGAAAAAATTAATGAAGTGTTAGCGCAGGAAAAAGAAGTCGATGATGCTTATGTTCGTGTTTATGTAAGTGGTGTCGGCTGAGGAGGCCCCAAGTACGGCCTGACTCTGGATGAGTCGGTTCAGGAAGAAAAAGATATTGTCGAAGAAAAAGGCACCATTAAGTTTGTCTTCGACAAAGAAATTTCTGCATACCTTGAGGGCAAGGTTATTGATTTCCATGCAGGGCCCCGCGGCGGCTTTTCGATCACTGATGCCGCTCCAGGAGGACCTTGTGACGGTTGTTCATGTTAGTTTTTCTTTTAAGCTTTGATTGAAGGCGTCAAATTAAACAGGAGGTCCGAAAATGGCAACAAAAAAAGAACAAGTTTATAACTGCCAGGTCTGCACCAATGTTGTTAAAGTGGTTGAGCATGGTGTAGGGACACTGGTTTGCTGCAATAAACCGATGGAACTGCAATCTAAATAGTGCTGTTCAAAAAAAGGTTTCTGTCATAAAACACTGCCTTTTATAATAAAACCGGGGCGCTTTGAGACTAGTCGCCCCGGTTTTATAATTCTTCCAACCGTAACGGTAGCGATCAGCCGGCCCCTGTTTATCCTTGTCCCCTGCAATGTTAGAATAATCCATCCCTATTATGAACCTTTGGACCAGAAAAACTTGGGCATCTTACTCATGTCCTGACCGTTCCGGGTCCGCATCGGTAGGGGTGGATATTTTTTCTGAGTCACCAGCGAAATAACAATCAGGGTCAAAAAGCTGATTGCTGCTGCCGGGATCAGGGATATGAAAATGGCGTCATCCCTGGCCCAGTCCATGTAGACCTCGCCTTCAACCACAACATCCATATTTGCTTGCATAGTCTCAGGCAATACCTGCTGGTAGACAATCATCCAGGCGGCCAGGCCGGTAAAAAATGAACTGATGGCGCCGGCAGTATTGGCCCTGGTCCAGAAATAACCGATGATATAAGAACCGGCAACGGTGGCCAGCTGGATTCCGCCGGAGAGGACGATCAGCTTGTATACGGTTTCAAAATAAAGCGCAATCGCCATGGCCAGCAGAGTCACTACCGGCAGCGAAAACCGGACCACTTTCAGGACATCAGTTTGAGAAGCGTCCGGTTTTATATAGCAGTAAATATTATGCCCGATCAGGGTGGCGATGATCAGGGCGCTGTTGCCGGAGGTGCTGATGATTGCTGCAGCCAGGGTGACGATGAATAACACTCCGGCCCAGGGCGGCAGGAAAGTGTAGGCAGCCCAGGGCAGGACATTTTCCGCTTCCGTGACGGGTATGCCCTCCAGCATCCCGGTGGTGTATACGGCGATGCCAATCAAGACCGGGATCATGCCCACACTCAGGTAGAGAACTCCGCTGACCAGGAAGCCGGCCACGGCGGTTTTTTCCGTTTTTGCCGCCAGGGCCCTCTGCATCAGGACCTGGCTCGGCACATCGCCCAGGGACAGGGCCGCCCAGGCTGAGATGTAAAGTAGAATGCCCAGCAGTCCGGTGTACCAGAGGTAACCTTCTTCTCCGCTTTCCATCCGCATCGACCAGGTCGGTAGTTCGGCCCAGTTTTCGCCGGTCCGCCACAGTTCTCCCAGCCCTCCTACTTCGCCAACCACTGAGGGTAGAAGAATGATCAATCCGATCAGGATCAAAGCAAAAGCAATTGTATCTATGCGGGAAAGAGCCCACAAACCGCCTAAACCGGTCACCACAATAATAACCAGGGTGGCGATAATAACCGCCACCTGCAGGTCGAAACCTGTCGTCAGGTAGACGATAATGCCCAGGGCCACCAGCTGGCCGCCAAGCCAGGCCATGGCGGAGAGAATTTGGATCATGGTATAGAGAAAACCGCTCAGGTTGCCATAGCGGTGATTAAAAAAATCAGTAATGGTCGTATACTTAGCCTTACGCATGCGGTAGGCAAAAAAAATGCCGATCAGGACCATGCAGAGGGCCGGGGCCCATGGGTCAAAGATAACACCCTGCATCCCGAACAGGAAAGCATAACCGGCTGCCCCCATCATGGCCCCGGCGCAAATCCAGGTGGCGACAATGGAGGGGACCATAAAAATAAAGTTTAACTGGCGGCCGGCCACGGTAAGGTCATCTGCTTCATGAACCCGGCGGCTGTAATAGAGGCCCAGGGCTATGATCAATACCATGTAAAGCCCCAGGAATAAAAGAATCCAGTGGGCGGTTGAAAATACGGGCAGGATGCTGTTATCCATCTCAGGCAGAACCTCCTTCGTAACCAGGGCGGAACTTATTGATTGAAACTTGTCAATGATTCTATATATACCCTGTTCAGGTTCACTGCCTTACCAGCAGTGGCAATAAAGCGGCGGCGATCATGGTTAACCCTGTAAGCTGATAAATTTGGATGGTCTTGGCATTTGCTTCAATCAGCAGGGGGATATTATCGAAGTGGCGGCGGGCTAATTTAACTGCCCTCACAGCCAGGGGCATACTTACAAAAGACAGCATCCAGAGGGGATTTCCACTAAAAAAAGTCATGATTAGCAGGACCAGGTAGGCCAGGCCGAATAAGGCTGCAAAAACTGTCACTCCTTTTTTTTTGCCAAGCCGCACTACACCATTCATTTTACCGCCTTTCAAATCTGCTTCGTAGTCCGGGTACTGGTTTATCCAGAGGACGTTGGCAATGATGAAACCAAGAGGGATGGAAGCGATAATTACTTCCGGGCTGATGGTACCGGTTTGGACCAGGTAGGTGCCGGTGGTAATCAGGGGCCCGAAAGTGATACCCACCACTACTTCACCTAATCCGCGGTAAGAAAATTTAAAGGGCGGCAAACTGTAGAACAGGGCAAAGAACACCCCGGCCAGGCCGAACCAGAGCACGGCAAACTCGCGGTAAAAAACCACGTAGAGGCCCAGTGAAGATCCGGCCAGAATGGTTACGGTCCCGATGATCAGGTTTTCTTTTAAAGTTAGTTTGCCGTCTATGATCGTTTTCTTGCCGCCGCTGAAAGGCGTCCTTTTATCGGGAGTGACAAAGCGGTCCACACCGCTTAGGTAATCAATATATTCATTGATAGCATTTTTACCGATCTCCAGCAGGTAAATAGCCGCTACTCCCACTAAAAACCAGGACCAGCTGAAACTGCCCCGGTGGGAATAGGCGATAGCGGCTCCGACAGCCATAGGGATGGTAGAGGCAATCCATATTTTGGGATCGGCAATCTGCCAGAATCCATCCCACAACCTTTTTGTATCGCAGTTTAACATGACCGCTCTCCTTACATTTATTGAATCGTTTCAGTGCTGTCTTCCCTGTCAAGGCCAAAGGCTTTATGGACAGCCCTGACCCCGAGTTCTCCATACTTTTCTTCAATGACACAGGAGATGCGGTATTCAGAAGTACTGATCATTTCAATGTTGATCTGTTCGGCGGAAAGAGATTTAAACATTTTGGCCGCTACACCCGGATTGGTTTTAATCCCGATTCCGACCGCCGATACCTTGACAATATTGTTATCGGCCCTTACTTCCAGGGCCCCGATTTTTTTGGCCACCTCATTAACCAGGGCGCTGGCTTTGCCCAGGTCCGTGGTGGGGATAGTGAAGGTCAGGTCGGTATAGCCATCGATGCTGACATTTTGAATAATCATGTCGACATTGATCGCTGCTTCTGCCAGCGGCTGCATGATTTGATAAGCGATGCCCGGGCGATCGGGGATCCGGATCAGAGATATTTTTGATACATTTTTCTCCAGGGTAACGCCTTTAATGATCGAGTTTTCCATGATCTCCTCCTCGTTGACGATCCAGGTTTGCCTGTCGTTGTGAAAAGAAGATTTAACGATAAGGCAAACCTGGTATTTTTGGGCCAGCTCGATGGAGCGGACATGCATAACCTTGGCCCCCAGGCTGGCCAGTTCGAGCATCTCCGGGTATGATATCCTGACAATATGGCGGGCCCGCGGGCAGATGCTGGGATCTGCAGTGTAAACCCCGTCTACGTCGGTATGTATTTCGCAGCAATCTGCTTTTAAAGCGGCGGCCAGGGCTACGGCCGTAGTGTCGGAGCCGCCGCGGCCGAGGGTGGTGATGCTGCCGTTTTCTGACACCCCCTGGAAACCGGCTACGATCGGGATAATGCCTTCATCAAGGGCCCGGGTAAGGACGTCGGTTTTAAGATCAATGATCCGGGCCTTGGAATGGATGCCATCGGTAATCATGGGGAGCTGCATTCCGGTATATGATTGAGCCCTGTGGCCCAGGCTTTCCAGGGTGATGGCCAAAAGGGCCGAGCAGGCCTGTTCTCCGGTGGCCAGCAAGGCATCCTGTTCTCTTGAGGAAGGCTGAGGGGTTATTTCTTCCGACATTTTGAGCAGGCGGTCGGTTTCTCCTCCCATGGCCGAAACTACAACGACAAACCGGTCCCCTTCTTCTTTTGCCGAAGCCAGGGCCCAGGCCACCCGGCGAATATGGTCCAGGGAGGCTACTGAACTGCCTCCGTATTTCCTGACAATCAGGGCCACTATGCTCACACACCTTTGCTGCGAAAAAAGCTTCTTTTCGAATGAATGGTCTTATTCTCTCATATTTAGGATTGCGGCACAAGATTTTTTTGCCATTTCCCGGGTTAAACTTAATATCTCTTTGGATTGTTCACTTCCGCATTTCCATAAAAGCTTCCAGCCTGGTTTTCAGGGCCTCCAGCGGTTCAAAACTGTAGTTGTCATCGATTAAGAGCAGGGGCAGACCTTCTTTTTTCAAGTAGTCCCGGAGATCGGGATAATCAAACTTGTGAGGATCGCAGAAGGAAATAATGTAGCCGACAACTCCGTCCACCCTGTAGGCTCGGGCCCTTTCCAGCAGGTAGTTAAAGCGTTTCACGCTTGGGCCTCGATCAGTCCGCGGGCACTGGAAATTAACAAAATAATGTTCGGTTAATCCGTCGTAGGGATCTGCGGTTTGGGGCACATCTTTTTCCCAGGTTCTGAAACCGATACAGGTATCGTCGCAGACCACTTTTCCGCCCGCTTTTTCGATGACCTCAAATAAAATGGGGCTGTCCATGATGCTGCCCCAGATCATGATGCGGGGCCCCTGGTGCGGATCCGGCTTTCGCTGCTGAAAATTCTTCAGGGCCGATTCAAGAAAAGTGCGGTACTGATCAGCCGGCAGGACCCCTCCGGCCATCAGGATCTCGAAGGCTTCGCTTCCTTCGACCGGGGGCGGTGCGGCTTTGCGGAGCTCGTATATTTGACGAACCAGGGAGCGGTTTTTGTTATAAAGCCCGATGGTTTCATTTAGCGCTCCGGTAGTGACCTGCTGCCCGGTAAATTGCTCCAGTTTTTCCCGGAAAAAACCCAGTTCCCGTTTAAAAAAGTCTTTGGCCCAGGGGGTTAGCTGGTGGGGGACATTAAAAAGATAGGAAAAATTAAGGGGATGGTAATAGGTCCAGATTCCGTAAAGCCTCTGGACCATGTCACAGCTGTGAGATATTACCAGCCCGTCCAGGAAATCAAGCTGCCCTTCTGCAGCCCGGGCCAGGATGCTGCGGACATAAGTGCAGCCGTACGGTTCCACATAAGCATCGGCCTTTGAGGTGTCACTCCCCGGATGGCCGCTAATGCGGTACGGGATGGCTCCGGCGGCGGCAATAATTTCCGGCGGCGCAAAACAGCATAAATAACCGATTACCGGTTTTTGGGTTTCTTTTTTCAGGCGCCGGATTAATTTTTCATTTTCAGTAGTGTTAAAAGTAGTTTTGCCAAAAATATGGCTGTTAAAGTTCATTAATTTGCCCTCCCTGTTTAGCTTTATCCATTGTTTCTAAGAAAGCGTGCAGCCTGGTTTTGATTTGGGCATCCGACCAGAGACGGGGATCGGCCATATCGCTTTCAAAAATCAGGGAAGGGACATTAATTTTTGCCAGCCGGTTTTTGGTATGGACTTCTCCAAAAGAAACAGCCCGGCAGGAGCGGGTCAGGTGCATCAGGGCGCCGTTAAGGCTGTACTGATCAACCAGCTCTTCCAGCAAGCTGCTTCCCGAAAAGCCGCCGAAAACAGCCGGATTGCAAAGTTCGGGCATTGTTTCAGACCCGTACTCGTGCATTTTCAAGGCCCTCTGCCAGGTGCGCCGGACTATTGCTTCCAGGGGATCGCTTAAATCGACTTCAAAGTAATCGCCCACATTATAGGTGGATTCATAAGCCACAACCGCGCCCAGTGATTCCAGGTAATTAAATATGCCCATGTTAAACCAGGGTGGAAGCCCAAACCAGATCAGGCGGTATTTTTCATCTTCTACCACCCCCATTTTGCGCTCCACGCGATCCCTGACTTCTTCGTACATTTCCCGGTAAAAAACGACCGCGTCTTCATCGCCCACCAGGTACATCTGGGGGATTATGGCGTGAAAATAGTCGGTCGAGCCCATCGGTGAAGGGATGGCCCTGCGCAGGGCCAGGGTATCGCGCCAGTAGGTAAGGGCCTGGTGCGAGCGTTCCATTATTTCCCGCAGGTTGTCGAGGTCCAGTTTTTTGCCGGTCTGTTTTTCCATAAATTCGATCTGTCCGGCCAGGTCTTCACGGAGCAGGGTCAGGTAATGCTCTTCAATCCGCGGATCATGGGGGTCAACATCCCAGGGCGGGGCCAGGGGATCGGTGCTGTAAACCGGAATATCGAAAAAGCGGGTCGCTATGGACTGGAACCACTTCCAGCGCGGCTCACAGACAAATCCCGAGCCCAGGAGCATGGCCGGAGTGCCCATGCCTCCGGGCAGCGGCGACTCTTCGGGGGCTTCGCCTTTTTCCTTAAAAAGCCTGCAGTAACCCATCGTATTGGTCACGTACGAACACAGCTCCGGCGAATAGCCGTCGTTTTCAGCGACCTCGATAAAGTAAGGGGCAACCTGGCGGCTGGCGCACATGGTCCCGAAATTTTCCGGCCATTCAAAGAGCAGATCAAAAGCTTTGAGCAGCTCCGGCGGGATCCCGACCATGCACCACGCTACGGGCTCATTGCTGAATTTTCTTTCCATCATGCGCATAAAAAACCGCGGTAACATCTCTTTCATTTTTTTAGTTGTTTCCAGGTGGCGTTTAGCCCGGCTCATTTCGCTCTGGGTCATTAAGCACAACCTCCTGCTTCGCGATTGATAAGTCATCTTAAGTTATAAATTCTCGGGGCTGTCTTAATAATCCTGCCGCCGCCCTGGCCTGGAAGCAGCAGCAGCGGAAGAGGGCGGGTATTCCAGAAAGAAAACAACCGCCTCGTCTTTAAAGGCCGATTAAATGCGGCCGTTTCATTGACAGCAGGCTATGAACGTGCTAACTTAATACTACTTGTGGTTAATTTACCGGTCAGACAGGGGTTTAATTTAATCAGCATGGATCCCTGTTAAAACTTAACACTACAGCGATATTTATGTGGCAAGCCGGGATCGCTTATGATAACTTAGAAAAGGGTGGATGAAAGGATGGTTGTTATGAACAAACTAAAACTGGGCCTGCCGGCGGGAAGCCTGCAGAACACAACCCTGGAAATATTCAAAAAAGCCGGTTTTAATATCCAAATTGGCGAGCGTTCATATTACCCCTATATTGACGATGATGAAATTGAATGTGTCTTAATGCGGGCCCAGGAAATCCCCAAGTACGTGGAGGACGGGGTTTTAGATGTGGGGTTGACCGGCAAGGACTGGATTAACGAAACCTCGGCCGACGTAAAGGAACTGACCGATCTGAATTATTCCAAGCGGGGTTTGCGCCCGGTCCGCCTGGTTCTGGCCGTTCCCAATGATTCGGAGCTCAACAGCGTAGAAGACCTGGAAGGAAAGCGGATCGCTACCGAACTGGTCCAGTCGACCAGGCGCTACCTCCAGGATAAGGGCGTAAACGCTTCCGTCTTTTTCTCCTGGGGGGCTACCGAGGTCAAGCCGCCCCTCCTGGCGGACGCCATAGCCGAGTTAACCGAAACCGGCCGCTCCCTGAAAGCAAACCAGCTGCGGATCATCGAAACCATTCTCGTCTCCACTCCGCGTATCATTATGAATCATGCCAGCTACGGCGACCCCTGGAAAAAGAAAAAAGTCGATCGCATGGTTACCCTCTTAAAAGGAGCCTTACTGGCGGAGCAAAAAGTTATGCTTAAAATGAACGTTCACAGCAGCAACCTGGACCGGGTGATAGAACTGCTCCCGGCGCTGAGAAAACCGACAATTTCCAACCTGATCGCCGACGAATGGGTGGCTGTCGAAAGCGTAGTTGATGAAAAGAAAGTCCGGACTTTGATTTGTGAGTTACAGGAAGCCGGCGCTGAAGGCATCCTGGAATTCCCGATGAATAAAATAATTCCATAAAGGACAACAGAAAAGAGGGTTAAAATGGAACAAGAAGAACAGGCGAATTTTGGGGAACGCCTTAAGGAAACAACCCGCAGGCCCCAGGTGCTCGGGGCTGTTATTGCGGTTTTGCTGGTGGCGGTAGTGGTAATGGGCGCTTTTATGCTCCAGCAGGGACCGCAGGATGATCAGGTGGCGGCCGTTGTAAACGGCGATCCGATCATGAAAGATGAAGTTTTTGAGATGATGTATGCCCAGGGAGGCCGGGAAATCCTCGATCAGCTTATTACCAGGCAGTTGATAATCCAGGAAGGGGCCCGGCTCGGCATTACCGTGAGTGAAGAAGATGTGGATGCCGAAATCGATAAGGTTATTGAAGAAGGATTTATGGGCTCAGAAGAAGATTTTCTGATGATTCTTGAACAGTACGGGATGAACATCGAAGTTTTCCGCGAAGATGCCCGCCTCAATATGCTGGCCCGTGAAATAGCCATGGAGCAGGCCGACTTGACTGAAGAAGACGGCCGCGCTTTTTTTGAAGAGCAGCGCCATCTGTATGAGCAGCAGTTAGAAGTGGAAGCCAGGCATATCCTGGTTGAAACTGAAGAGGAGGCGCAGGAAGTGGCCGCGCTGCTTGATGAGGGAGAAGACTTTGCGGAGCTGGCGGCAGAGTATTCCACCGACCAGTCCAACAAAGATCAGGGCGGTTACCTCGGCTTTTTCGGGCCGGGCGCAATGGTGGGACCTTTTGACGAAGCGGCATTTGCCCTTGAGATTGGCGAATTGAGCGATCCGGTGGAAACCGAATTTGGCTACCACATCATCGAGGTCCTTGATCGGGTAGAGCACGAAGAAGTTGCCTATGAAGATGTGAGCGAGCAGGTGATGGAAACCCTGGCCAATGAACAGGTTTCTATCGTTTTGAACGAATTGATCCCCCAGCTTTATGAAGAGGCCGATATTGAATACTTGCTTTAACAGCCGCAACAACCCCCTGTTATAACAGTTGGCGGTATGCTGTGGTGCTCCTGCCTCCTGCGGTAAACAATAATACCGGAGCCGAGGCCATATCCTGGGGTTTATTTATGGGTGCGCCGCGCAGCCAGGTTGACGGCGGCCTGGTGGGCCTGCTCTTCCAGGGAATCGTCCAGGTCCCGGAGCGCGGTGTCCTGGTGGCGGAAGGCCAGGGCTTTTCGGAGCAGATGATCGGTCAACCAGGGGTTTTTAGGCAGGAGAGAACCGTGCAGGTAGGTGCCGATGATATTTTTGTAGACGGCGCCTTCTGTTTTATCGGCGCCGTTATTGCCGAATCCGTACAATACTGTTCCCAGCGGTTGCACGCCTGGGCCGAGGAAGGTCCTGCCGCCGTGATTTTCAAAGCCGGTCAGGGTGCGGGGCGGATCCCAGAGAGAACAGCTGATAACAGCATTGCCAATCAACCGGCCTCTGCCTGCATCTGTGTAGAGATCGACAATGTCCAGGCCTCCGATCCGCTCTCCCCGGGCGGTAGTGTAATAATGGCCCAGAAGCTGGTAGGAGCCGCAGACAGCAAAGATAACCATATTTTCTTGGACCGCTTTTTGAATTTCCCTGTGCCGCCTTTTTAAATCCTCCGCCACCAGTTTTTGATCACTGTCCTGTCCTCCGCCCATAAAGAGCAGATCGCAGGAAGTAAAGGCGATCTCTTTGCCCGGGCCTACGGGGACGATATTAACCTCAATATCGCGCCAGTTGGCCCGGCGGCATAAGGCCAGCATATTGCCGCGATCGCCGTAGAGGTTTAAATGGGCCGGATAGAGGTGGTAAATGTTAATTTTGCCCATTATGAACCCTCCCAGTAAGGGCTTCCCAGGCCCATTTTATTCAGGTGGCCCCTCATCTCCAGCATGGCCGTATAGGTGGGCAGGATAAATAACTCACTGCCCGTCCCAGTTTGTTCCAGGGCCTCTTCGATGGCCCGGCCCGTATCTTCTACGACCAGGATCTGCTCCGGTTTAAAACCGGCGTATTTAAAGCGGACGGCCATATCCCAGGCCCGCCGTCCCGAAGCGATAATTTTTGTAAACCGGCTTTTTGCTCCAGCCAGCTGGTCAAAGTCTACATCCCAGAGCCATGATACGTCGGTGCCGTCGGCAATCCTGTCATTTATGGCCACTACCAGGTTAATTGTCCCGGGTTGGTTCAAGAGGGTGCGCAGAACTTCGTTTGCTCCGACCGGGTTTTTAATCAAGGCCATCACTATTTCCCTGCCCTCTTTTTCAAAACGTTCCATCCTGCCAAAGGAGGGGGTTGCTTTTTTAAGCGCCCTGCTGATCAGGGGGCCGGGAATACCGAGAGCCCGGGCACAGGTTACTGCAGCCAGGGCATTGTATAAATTGTAAAGCCCGGGTAGGGCCAGTTCTGCCTCCAGCTTCTGCTCGGGAAGACTGATCCGGATCCGGTTAAAGCCTTCGTTACCTGCCGAGCAGGAGGTGAGTTTAAGATCGGGTTCAGGGCGCTGGTAATTGCAGGAAGGACATTGATAATGGCCGATGTGGGCAAAATAGAACCTGGTATATTCCAATTTATGGGAGCAGACCGGGCAGGTTTTGATATCCCGGCCGGTGTTTAAAAATTCATCGGGGGGTAGTTCAAGTTCAAGTCCGAAAGTCCATCTTTTAACATCTTTGCCGCTGGTCAGCGCAGCCAGCGAAGGATCATCGGCATTAAGGACCTGGAAACTGCCCGGGGGGAAAGCGTCAATGCCTTTTTGAATCAAGTCCCGGATAGAATCTATTTCGCCAAAGCGATCAAGCTGGTCGCGAAAGATGTTGGTAACCACCACTCCCAGGGGCTGGAGGCCGGCTGTTACACCGGGGAAAGCGCCCTCGTCAACTTCCATTACCCCTATGTCTGCATCCATCTGTCCGGTCCAGGAAGAGTGTTCAATTAAAGTCGAGGCCACTCCCCAGGACATATTGGAGCCGGATTGATTGTGAATACATTTAAAACCTGCTTCTTCCAGGATTCCATCGATTAAGGCGGCTGTCGTGGTTTTTCCATTGGTCCCGGTAACCACTATTGTGCCGCGGCTCAGCCGGCCGGCCAGCACATAGCTGAGACCAGGGGCCATGGCCAGGGCGGCCCGGCCCGGCAGGGTAGTTCCGCCCCGCCCCAGGATCCTGGTCAGGGCAATCAGGGTTTTTCCGATCCAGACCGCGACCAGGTGTCTTATCCCGATCGGCCCGGCCTTTTTATGACTGTCATGATGGTTTTGCTGCTGATTCTTTTCCGCTTCCAAGCTTTTCACGGCTCGCTTCTCATAGTTTAGCCATGCACTGCACCATATCGGCCCTGGTAACAATGCCCACCAGCTTATTATCGTCGTCTACAACCGGAATGCGGTTGATATTGCGGCGGTTCATTAACCTGGCGACATCAGTTGCTTCGGCTTCTTCATTGACGGTGTGAACTTTTTTGGTCATCACTTCTTTAACCCTGGTCTGATGCAGGGTCTCCATCCCTTTTTGCATAGTGGCCAGGTTTGACACATCGGTATAGGGAGAAATCCACCCCGACAGGTTGGTTGTCGGCACTACTTTGATCTTTTCGGAGTAGCGGAGGATATCTGTATCCGAAATGATCCCTGCAATTTTTCCCTGGCTGTCAACGACGGGAAGCCCGCTAATGCGGTGTTTGGCCAGCAGTTCGATGGCATCCTGCAGGGTTTTGTCCTGGTGGACGCTAATTGGCGGCGCACTCATTATTTCCTTGGCTGTTTGCATTTCAAACCTCCGAACATTAATTATTTATAAACATTGGTTAATTCTATGTGACCCGGTCTTTTCCTGCTTTGGTCCGCCTGGAACACCTCAAGTCAATCAGCTGAATTTTAGGGCATCGACAAAGATTTCCTGGAAATCCTGGCGGGTTGAAAGCTCTAAGTGTTCGACCTTTTCCGGCAGGGCCAAGGCCCTGTTTCTGATGGTTTTTGAGGCCAGGGCCATTCTTGACCCGTCACCGGCGGCATTACCGACCGCTATGATTTTTTCCTTGGGAAGGCGGGGCAGCAGGCCGATGGTCAGGGCGCTTTCTTTGCGGACGTAATTTCCGAAAGCGCCGGCCAGAAGGACTTCATCCAGGTCTTCTTCATCGATTCCCGCTTCTTTCATAAGGATCTTGAGCCCGGCATAGATCGCCCCCTTGGCCAGCTGCAGCTCGCGCAAATCGCCCTGGCTGAGGACGATATCCTCTCCGGTTTCAGAATCCTTTTTGGGGACCAGTATAAATTCCATCCCGTGATCTCCCTTTTTTAAACGATCCTTGAATTTTTCGGGGACCTGATCCGGGTTTTGCTCCGGGTTGGTCAAACGGCCGGTGGCATCGATCAGACCGGCATCGATTAAAGCGGCGGCAGCGTCAATTAAACCTGAGCCGCAGATTCCCCTGGCCGGGGCATCATCGATGGTGCTTACTTCAAAGCCCTGATTGATATAGCGGACCGCTTCCACAGCGCCCGCCGAGGCGCGCATGCCCTGCTTGATCTGGGCCCCTTCGAAAGCCGGGCCGGCGGCTGTCGAACAGGCCATCAACCTGCCGTCGGCAACCAGGACCAGCTCACCGTTGGTGCCGATGTCAATAGCGGCGCAGTTACCGCTCCGCCGGTCCATTTCAGTGGCCAGGATTACCCCTAAGGTATCTGAGCCCACATAGCCGGCGATGTTGGGCAGGAAAGTTACTCTGCCGGCCGGGTTGATATCCAGGCCCAATTCGGAAGCTTCCACTTCGAGGGCCCGGCTGTAGGCCGGAATAAAAGGAGCCGGGGCCAGGTAGGTCGGGTCCACGCCCATAAACAAGTGGCTCATGGTAGTATTGCCGACAGCAACGCTTTCGTAAACCCGGTCCTTGGCGACCCTGGTCTGCTTCAAGAGGTCTTTTATGATTTTGTTGGCCGCTTCAATGACTTTATCCTGGAGCTGTTTCTGTTCTTTTTGGCCTTGCGAAGCGTGGTTGATGCGGGAAATTACGTCGGCGCCGTAAATATTCTGGGGGTTGGTTTCCGCGGCGACAGCCAGGACTGCGGCTTTCTGCAGGTCAAGCAGGGATCCCATGATGGTGGTGGTTCCGATGTCAAAAGCGATACCGAAGAGCTGATCGCTTGTATCGCCCGGTTCAATAGAAATAATCCGGTTTCCGGTAATGGCGGCCGTAACGGAATAGCTGTGCTCGCGAAGCATAGCGGGTAAACCTGATAGCTCACGCAGTTTAACCGAAAGATCGTTACGCCCCAGCTCTTTGAGCAAACGTTCCAGATCGGCCGTCTGATCCTTGACTGCCGGACGGCTCAGTTTGACGGCCCTTTTTTCAACCGCGGGCTCCGCCTCTAACTCTTCCACACCGCCGGCCAGGGTAGTTTTGCGCAGGTGGGCTTCTTTTTGGACCGGGACCTCAACGGTAATATTGTTTTTGATCCTTCTCTGGCAGGACAGGGCCCACCCTTCATTGAGCTCTTTTTCAGAAAGATGCTTTTTATCCGCCCTGGTGGGATTACCGGCCTCCCCCTCTACTATTTTAACCCGGCACTTGCCGCAGGTTCCTTTGCCGGCACAATCGCCTTCAATATAAAGCCCGGCTTGATCGGCTGCTTCCAAGAGGTTGGTACCGGATTCAATCTCGATCTCTTTATTCTGGGGAATGAAAGTTATCTTTGGCATAAGGGAGACACTCCTTTTATAAATTGGTGGCGGGATCAAATAATTTAGGTAAAAAGAAAAGCAACCTTAGCAGGTTGCTCCTGAATGAATGG
>PWGD01000132.1 GCA_003554395.1 Syntrophomonadaceae bacterium | reverse complement strand
TGGTCCTGGCAGCGCTGTTCATTTTGTTCAGTATAGCTCCCTACCTGATTGCGGTAGAGGAAGGGACTTTGTCGCGGGAGGAACTGGTTTTTCCCAACAGCGAATTTATAGAAATAAACGGCATTGAACTTCATTACCGTCAATGGCCGGGCCCCGATGACCAGGAAAAAAACATTCTTTTGGTGCACGGCCTGGCAGGATCGACTTTTTCATGGCGTTATACCGCCCCGGTTTTTCAGGAGGAAGGGTTTCTGGTCCTAGCGGTAGATCTGCCCGGGTTCGGTTTAAGCGAAAGAAAAGTGGGCTTCGATCATTCCGCCAACGCAAGAGGGGAGCTGCTTTGGGATATGCTTGAAGAAATGTTTCCCGACCGCAATTGGAACCTGGTGGGCCATTCAATGGGAGGGGCAACGGTTACGGCCATGGCCCTGCAGAGGCCTGAACAGACTGAAAGTGTCACCCTTGCGGCAGGAGCGCTTTATTCTTTTGAACCTTCCTTTTACACTGAACTGCTCCGCTATCCGCCGGCGGCCCGCTGGCTGAGGATCTATGGCAGCCGGCTTGTTGCCGATCAGCAAAGGGTTGAAGAATTACTGGCCTCCGCTTACGGCCAGCAGCCTACCGAACTTGAGCTGAGCGGTTATTACCTGCCCTTAAATATCAAAAACACGGCGGCGGTATGGCCGGATTTACTGAGAACAGCGCCGGATCCCCTGATAGATAGTGTGGGTCAACTAGTGATGCCCGTGCTTTGTATCTGGGGAGAGGAAGACACCTGGGTGCCCCTGGAACAGGGAAGAAAGCTGGACCGGCTGCTGCCTAATTCAGAGCTGATCATTATGCAGGGTGAAGGGCACTGCCCCATGGAAACCGCTCCGGATCGCTTTGACCGGAAACTGGCCGACTTTTTATCGGATATATAATAAGCAGTCTGGCAGCCAAATAAGCGCAGGAGCTGTTTGTATCTTTAAAGTAAAGGTTTGTGAAGCATGAAGGCAATTAAAACAACCTGCCCCCTGGACTGCTATGAGCAGTGCGCCCTGCTGGTTACCGAAGACAGGGGCAGGATAATATCGATCGAACCCGATCCGGATCACCCTGTTACCGGCGCCTCTATCTGCAGTAAGGGCAAAAAGATTGCGGAGCGGATCAATCATCCCCACCGTCTGCGCTACCCCCTCCTTAAAAAGGGCGGCACTTTCAAAGAGATCAGCTGGCCGGAAGCTTTAAGCCTTATGGGCGCTAAAATAACTGAGGCCCTTGAAAAAAGCGGCCCCCTATCGCTGCTGCATTATTATGATGGCGGCTACAGCGGGCTGCTTAAAAATATAGAGGGTCGTTTTTTTAGCGCCCTGGGCGGCTCTACCACCCACCAGGGCAGTCTCTGCTGGGGCGCCGGGTTGGCCGCCCAAAAATATGATTTCGGCGCTGTTATGGCCCATCCCTACCGCGACCTGCTCAATGCAAGGCTGATCCTGATCTGGGGCCGCAACCCGGCCCATACCGCCATCCATCTCCAGGCCTTGATCAAGCAGGCGGGCCAAAAGGGAGCCCGGGTGATCCTGATCGATCCGGTGCGGACGGCGACCTCGGCGGCGGCGGATCAGCATCTCAGGGTTAAGCCGGGAACCGACGGGGCCCTGGCTCTGGCCCTGGCTAATGTAATTATGGAACAGGATCTGGCCGATCGGGACTTTGTTCGCAAATACTGCAGCGGCTACAGCCGCTTTGCCGCTATGTGTAAAAAGTATACCCCGGAAAAAGCCTCGGCTTTGACCGGCCTGGAAGCGGAAACCATACAAAAACTGGCCCTGGACTATGGCAATAGCAAGCCGGCAGCCATTTTAATCGGCATCGGCCCCCAGCGGCACAGCAACGGCGGCAACAGCGTTCGGGCTATCGATGCCCTGGCCGCCCTGACGGGAAATGTCGGTCTTCCCGGGGGCGGGGCCAGCTATGCTAACTTTAGAGTAACCCGCCATATTGATCATGCTTATTTAGCAGGTGATGATCTTGCTCCCCGGAGGCGCTTTTATGCCAAGCCCCGCCTGGCAGAAAGCCTCATCAAGTTTGCTGATCCCCCCGTTGAATTTATCTATGTCAGCCGCTCCAACCCCCTGGTCCAGGTAGGGGACAGCAACCGGCTGCGCCAAGCTTTTTCCAGGGTCCCCTTCATGGTTACCTCTGAACATTTTATGACCGATACGGCCTCCTGTTCCGACCTGGTCCTGCCGGCCACCTCTTTCCTGGAAGAAGAAGACCTTTTTTTTAACTCGATGAGCCATCAATATCTTACTTACGGGGCCAAAGTTCTTGATCCCCCCGGCGAGTGCCGCCCGGAATATGATTATTTCAGGGAACTGGCCGGCCTGCTGGATCTCGATCAATACCCGGACTGCAGCCCTGAAGAAATACTGGCCCGGGCAGTAAAACCCTTGACGGAATCGACAGGGATTACCTTCGAAAGGATCAAGGTGGAAAGCCCCCTGCTGATGCCGGGCGGGGATGATATTCCCTGGGCGAACCGGAGCTTTGAGACCGCCGACGGGAAATACAATTTTTACTCTGCTGCGGCTGAAAAAGCGGGCTGCGGTGGCCTGCCCCACTACCGCGAACCGCATGAACTGACCGATCAGAACCTGCGGGATGAAGGCTATCGCTACTGGTTTCTCACTCCCCATCCAAGGGACTCTATCCATTCAACGCACCGGCTTCCCGACGGGGCTGAAGTGCCCTTCGCTTACCTTCATCCGCAAACAGCCGCCCAGGAAAACCTGTCTGAGGGGAGACGGGCCCTGATTTCTTCCAGGAGGGGCAGTATCGAGGCCGCGATCAAAATCAGCGATCGCATCCCTCCCGATACGGTGATGGTTTATGAGGGCTGGTGGCATTCTTCCGGCGCGGCGGTGAACAACCTGACCCCTGATCGGGTGACCGATATGGGAGTCCAGGCCGCCTATTATGACTGCCTGTGCCGGATAGATTCGGCCTTTTGAGGAAGCCTGAGCAGGAAAACTGCTGCCAGGACCAGGATAACTCCCGCATACTGGACCGGAACAAGGCGTTCTCCCAGGAAGATGTAAGCCAGGAATATTGCCGCCGGCGGTTCAATGGCCACGGCGATGCTGGCTTTGCCCGCTTCCAGGTAGCTTAAACCGTAGATATAGAGGAAGTGGGCCGAAAAGGTCGATATGAGGACCAGTGCGGCCAGGGCCATTAGCAGGGAAGGTGCAGAGCGGATTTCCATTACGGCCAGCCAGGGAGGGCGGATCAGGGCCAGGAAGATAGATCCGGTGAAAAGCAGGTAAAATGAGGTGCTCAGGCGGTGGGTGGAACCGGTGATATACTTGCCGAATACGCTGAGCAGGCTGAAGAAAAACCCGGCCCCCAGCCCGGTCAGCACCGCCTGCGGGTTGTTGATAAGATTGCCAAGATCGAAAGCTTCGGCCACCAGGATCACCCCGGTAAAGGCAATTATTAATGCTGCCACCTTGACCCTGGTAAGGGGTTCCCCGAGAAAGATCCGGGCCAGGATTACGGCGAAGACCGGTGAAGTATACAGTAAAACCACCGCCGTCGACATGCCCGCCATATTGATGGCATTCAGGTAAAAGACATTAAAAATTGCAATTCCGCTCAAACCGCCCAGGGCCAGCATGAAGATTTGCCTTGGATTAATGATCAATTTTTTGGGGTGCGCAGCCAAAAGGAAGCCCAGAAACAAAATTGAGGCCAGCGCGCTCCTGGTGGAAGCGACACTTACCGGATCGAGGCCTTCCCTGAAAAGTAGGGTTCCAAACAATCCGGTTGTTGCCCAGCATATCCCCGCGCAGGAGACCATCAGCAGGCCTTTATTGATGTTCACCACTGCTACCCCCAATCGGTTTCTTTTACAAGCGCACAAAGCTATTTTAACACATCCTGCCGCTCTAGCCCTGGTTTTGGATGAACGCGGCCCATTATTTTGATTGGTTCAATATTTATGTTAATATAAAAATGTAAGTGGTCGTGAGTGCTGCCATGAAACGAGGGCGGTTGGGTGATTATAGTCTAGAGTCAGGTTATGATATCCAACCGGGAAAATAATACTTTATTTAGGGGGGCAAGTATTATAATATTGGCAGAACAATTGACATGGTATTATGGCTTTAAAGGTGCGGCTAATTGATGTCATTGTTTTAGACTGCAATTTTAAGTTTACAGAAAGGTATGTTTGAACTGTATATAATACCAATCATATTAATAGCGCTGCTTTTTATCTGGTTTGTTTACAGCAGGCAGCTTCGAAACCTGGTCCGGCCGGCAAAAATTTTTGCTGAATGCTCAGGTGCTCCCAACTACGTTGTGGGGTCTACCAGCGGTTCGCCCTTAAGCGACCTGGGCAGCCACTGCGGATTTAAGGCGGTTTCCGAGAGGAAGCCGGCCGCCTGCAGCGCTCTTTTTGCTACCGTGGCTTCCTTCGGCGCGGGGCGCCTGTACGATTTTGCAGCCTGTCTTTACAGCGACAATGGCCGGGTATATTTTAAAGCACCCCATTCGAGAAAGGTCCGTTTCTCTCCTTATTGTATAGAAGAGCAGGCCCGGGATGGAAACTTTATCTTGAACAGCAGGCTCTTTTTTCTTCAGTCCAACCTGGCTGTATTTGAAACGGAATGGGAAGTATCAGGTGAGGGCGACAATGGACCGCTTAAAGTTAAACCGGCCTGCTTCCTCCTGCCGACCCTCGGCCGGGACCTGGAGAACCCTTACCCCCATTTCAACGGGTTTACCTTTTTTAAACAACGGGGCTCCGGTTTGCAGCTGTCCTGCTACCACCGCCTGCCGGGCTTGAAAATGTACGCTTATTTTATGCCTTCTTCAGGCGGTTATGCGGGCAGGAAAGAAATGCAGGCTGAATGGATGAATTTAAAACCGGGCCAAAAACTGCACTGGTCGGTTGTCATATCTTTTTCTGCCGATGGAGACGAGCGGTTGGTTAAAAGGGCCGAGCGGGCCCATCGCAACCTGGAGCGGTTAAAGGCCTCTTCAAAACAGCGCTGGTCTCGTTTTGAAGAGAGGCTCCCGGTGCCCTATGAAGCTGACAAGGAAGCTTCCAGGGCCACCTTGAAGCTGGCCGCCTGGGCGCTGCAGAACAGTCTTTATTACCCCCGGGGCAAAATGAAGAATTGGGGCTCCGTCCCGGCTAAAGTTTATTTTCCCTTTATCTGGGGTTGGGATACGCCCCAGCATGTTCTGGGCCTGAGCGAGTGGAACCCCAAAAAGGCGGGCGATGTTTTGCTCACCCAGCTGGCCGGAAACTATTTTGCCCCCCGCAAAGCCCGCTTTAAATTGAAGATAAAGGGGATCACTTTTTTATCAGGAACCCAGAGCAATTTAATCCCCAGCAAGCTCGACGATCAACTGCGCGGAGTGCTTGATTTTTATTCCCAGCCTCCCCTCCAGTCCTGGGCGGCAGTCCGGGTTTATGAGCGTTTCAGAGACGCCGGGGCCAGACAGCAGTTTCTGGACCGGGTCCTGCCGCCGTTGAGGGAAAACCTGGCCTGGTGGGAAGAAAGCAGGAAGCTTAAAAACGGCTTTTTCTCATATATTAACGGATTGGAGTCGGGGCTCGATGACAGCCCGCGCTTTTACCCGCCCAGTTTCCTGCCCAGCTTTATCATCGGCCTGGTCCCCCGTTTTTTCAGCGCGGTAGACCTTAACTGCTGGATTTTCCAGTCCTATGTGAATGTGGCCTACCTGTGCCGGAAGGCCGGCCTCGAAGAGGATGCCGCCGGGTAT
>PWGD01000089.1 GCA_003554395.1 Syntrophomonadaceae bacterium | reverse complement strand
GGTGTCAATCAAAGCCTTGACCGGCTGCTGGGCCTGGGCCAGGGCCATCCCGTAACCGGGGACAATAATGATTTTGTTCGCCTCCCGCAGAAGAGCGGGAGCACTTTTCTCAGCCGGCCCGCCTTCCCCGGCCGCAGCTTCCGGTGCCGCTTCCAAATCGGGCTCGCCCGGGGCCTTTTCTTTTTCCGGAGCCGGCCCGGTTTTAAAACCGCCCAGAACAGCCGGCAAGTTCCTGTTCATAGCCCGGCACATTAACTGGGTCAGGATCATGCCGGCAACCCCGACCAGCGAACCAACACCGGCCAGCAAAAAGTTGCCGACTGCCAGACCGCTTACCGCTGCGGCCACCCCTGATAAAGCGTTAAGAAAAGATATAATAACAGGCATGTCCGCTCCTCCAATACGGACAGCCATCAACAACCCGTAAACAGCAAATACCACCAGGATGATAAGCTGATAAACAGGAGCCTGCAGGTAGAATAAAGCGATAACCAAGATTGCCCCCACTATCAGCAAGAGGCGCAGTATAAAACCGTGGCCTCTTAAAAAAACGGGCTTTTGGGAAATAAGGCCCTGTAATTTCAAAGCGGCTACTACGCTGCCGCTAAAAGTAAGCGTCCCCACTCCAAGAGCCAGAGCTGCGGTAAACCAGAAAAGCCATAATTCAGTTCCGGCTTCCACCGACATTACCGTCCCGGCCACCAGGGCGGAAGCGCCCCCGCCAAGACCGTTGAAAAGGGCCACCGTTTGAGGCATCTGGATCATTTTCACCTGGCGGGCTAAAACAATACCCGCGATGCCTCCGATAAAGATATAAACCCAGGCCAGGGAATCGATGATCCCCATCTCCAGGAAAGCAAAAATAATGGCCAGCGCCATAGATAAGGCGCCCAGGCGGTTTCCCCACAGGGCAGTGCGGGGAGACTGCATGAGACGAATGCCGATTAAAAATCCAATGGTCAATACAACCGGGATTAAATATTCCAGCAAAGTAATCATCACCCCTTAACTTCTTGCTTTTCTTTATGCTTGAACATGCGCAGCATCCGTTCAGTAACCCAGAAACCGCCCACCACATTGATCATGGCCAAAATTAATGCCGCTGCAGCCAGGCTTCTGATTCCCGGCGGAGCGGCGGCATATATGGCGATAGAACCTAAAACGGTTATTCCTGACAGGGCGTTCATCCCCGACATCAGCGGCGTGTGCAGCAATGAAGGCACAGCCGATATAACCCGGTATCCCAACATGGCACAAACCACAAGAAAAATCAGTATTGTGGGTGACATATTTGCAACCTCCTTACCCCATATGATAGCTGCAGTTTATGGTATTTATTCTTCCATAGCCTTTAATGTCCCTTCATGGACTATTTTATTGTCCCTGGTAACCATAGATTGCTTGATCACTTCGTCTTCTAAATCAAACTTCAGATGTCCGTCGTCTATCAGGTAATCAAGGTAGTTATAGGTGTTTTGGGCAAACATCCTGGAAGAATCAATCGGGAGGTAGGCGGGAATATTTAGCAGTGCGCTAATATAGATCCCGTCATAATCGTACTCTTCGCCCGCCCGGCTTAATTCACAGTTTCCGCCCTGATCTATCGAAATATCTACAATAACCGATCCCTTTTTCATCATATTGACCATTGTTTTATTAACCAGTAACGGCGCCTTTTCCCCCGGTATTAAAGCCGCTAAAATGAGAACATCGCTATCTTTTACATGGGGGGCCAGTATTTCTCTTTCTTTTTCATACCACTCTTCCGGTAAACGCCTGGCATATCCGCCTTCGCCTGTACCCATGCCTTCGGGAAGTTCAAAAGGAATCGGTTCAGCGCCCAGGCTCTTGGCCTGCTCATTGGCCTCCGGCCGGATATCGAGGGTTTTAACCTTGGCGCCAAGGCGTTTGGCCGTAGCAATAGCCTGGAGTCCGGCCACACCTACCCCAACAACCAGGATCTGAGAAGGCTGGATCACCCCGGCGCTGGTCGGCATCATGGGAATAAAGCGAGACAGGTTGTGGGCAGCGGATATGACCGATTTATAGCCGGCCACTGTGCTCATCGAGGTAAGGGTGTCCAAATGCTGCGCCCTGGAGATCCTGGGTATACTGTCCAGGGTAAAACTGGTTATACCCCTTTTTGCCAGCATTTTTACCGTTTCATGGTTTGACGGGTTAGCCGGATGCAAAAAAGAAATTAAGATGCTGTTTTCCGGCATTAATTCAACTTCGTGCTTGCCAAGCTCTTCATTGGGCTGGGGTTCCTTTACTTTGAGGATAATGTCGGCCCGCTGGTATAATTCTGCGGTGTCAGAAACAATTTCTGCACCGGCCTCAGTGTATTCCTCGTCATGGTAAAATGAGGAATCTCCCGCTCCAGTTTCCACCAGCACTTTCGCTCCTGCTTGAACACATTTCTCGACCGTCTGGGGTATGGCTGCAACCCTTCTTTCACCGGCCAAAATCTCCCGGGGGACCGAAATAGTAAGACCGCTGAATTTCATTAAACCCATCTCCTTTATATGATAATTAATATTGACCTTTCTGATGTTGATCCAGGATATCCTGAATCTTTTTGCTCAAACTATATCAGCCTGGAACAGTCTTTAAAAAATTAAAAAAGGACATCAAGTTCATCAAGATTAGGTGATGATCTCATTGCCCTTTAACCGATAAAAAGGTTTACCAACAAATATGCAAAAGCTTTTTGCTTCGGTACCCCGCAAAATGCAGGATTCTGCCAGAGGCCCGTCCTCCTTATGGGTATTTATCTATTTTGGGTATTTATTATTTTGCCAAATAGAGTATATCAATATTCTGTTATAAATGTCAATCACATAAATTCCCATATTATGTATTTATTAAAAAATTGTTTTTTATTTCTAGCGAGAATAATTTAAATAATTACATTAAAAAAAAGGTTTTCTTAGTTCAACAGCGAATAATATCTACGGTATTTTAAGAATATGGCACCATTCTTTACCTGGCTCATGAAAACCATGAATCTTTATGGCTTATTGAGTCAAAGCAAACCAGGGCAGGGGGTGATATCGCCGCCAGTGTGGTTCCGGAAAATGCAGGAAGCAGTTTGATGTAAAAAATACGCATAAAGGAGTTGTTGTAAATTGGTAGATGCTCTATTAGCCTTCAATAGTTGGTTAAACTCCATTGTTTGGGGACCCCCGTTTATGATTCTGCTCGTTGGAACCGGTCTCTATCTTACTATCCGTCTCGGTTTCTTCCAATTTACCCATATTGGTCATGCCTGGAAGCAAACCTTTGGACGCTTTTTTTCCAAAGCCGCAGAGGATGAAGGCGGAGCGATTACCTCATTCCAGGCGGTGGCATCGGCCATGGCCGCCACCATCGGGGTGGGCAACATTGCCGGGGTCAGCACCGCCATCGCTTTAGGTGGACCCGGGGCCGTTTTTTGGATGTGGCTAACAGCCCTGGTCGGCATGGCCACCAAGTACGGCGAGGCCAGCCTCGGAGTGAAATACCGGGAAATTGACCCGGAAACCGGCGAAGTATCCGGTGGTGTTATGTATTACATCGAAAAAGGCCTCGGTCCCAAGTGGAAGCCTGTAGCAATTATTTACGGGCTGCTGGCCGGCCTCGCCGCTTTTGGTATCGGCTGCATGGTCCAGGCCAACCCTTTTGCCCATGCCTTTGAAACCGGGTTTGGCGTTCCTAACTGGGTTTCAGGAATCATTGTTGTTATTGCGACCGGTCTGGTTACTCTAGGGGGTATTAAGAGGATCGCCAAGACGGCCGAAAGAATCGTCCCCTTCATGGCTATTGTTTATATTATTGGATCATTAATTATTATCTTTATGAACATCTCGAATCTGGGCTGGGCTTTCGGGCAAATTTTCTACTATGCCTTCAATCCCATCGCCGCAACCGGTGGTTTTGCCGGAGCCGGAGTTGCCGCTGCTGTCCGTTACGGCATCGCCCGCGGTATTTTCTCAAACGAAGCCGGGCTGGGCGCAGCTTCCATAGTACACGCCCAGGCCAAAAACACGCCTGTTCGCCAGGGGATGTGGGGCATGTGGGAAACCTTTATCGACACCATCGTAATCTGCACCATGACCTCCCTGGTAATCATCCTGACCGGGGTTATTACCACCGGGACAACCGGGGCCGAACTGGCCTCTTCAGCCTTTAGTCAGGGGCTGCCGGGGCCGGGAGGCGTGATCGTATTGGTAGGCCTGATCCTGTTCTCCTATACAACCATGCTCACCTGGAATTTCTACGGCGAAAAAAGCTGGGAGTATATTTTCGGTAAAGGCGTAGTTGTACCGTACCGTTTGCTGTTCCTGGCTTTCCTCTTTGTGGGTGCAATAGGCGGACTGGTCCTGATCTGGGACATTGCCGATACCCTGAACGGCTTGATGGCCGCTCCGAACCTGATCGCCCTGCTCGTTTTGGCTACTGTGCTAGCCAAGGACAAGAAGGATTACGTTGATGAGTTAAGGAAAAAGCTGAGTGCAAAAATAGAATAATTATCTAAAAACTAATTAAATTCTATGAGCCCAAATAATGAGCACTTAACAGCAGAATAGATTAACCTCCGGCCTGCTTTTGTTACCCAAGTAGGCCGGGTTTATTTTTATTGCAGACCTATACGTTGATCAAACAACTCGGCAGGATAATGGTTATCCTATACAGAAAAAGAATACTTAACTAGATGGTGGTGTTGAGATTGGAAGACCAGCTTCGTGCAACCCGGGCAGAAATATACCTGGAAAATTTAAGACATAATATCATCTCTTTTCGGAAACATATCGCGGATGAAACCGAGATAATGGCTGTAGTCAAAGCCGATGGCTACGGCCATGGGTCCTTGGAAATAGCCTCCGTTGCTATAGAAAACGGAGCTACCTGGCTCGGGGTCGCTTTTGTGGAAGAGGGCATCAAGCTCAGGCGGGGAGGCTTTAACGTCCCCATACTGGTCTTAAATCCCCCTTTTCAAAACCAGATCAGTCTTTTTTTTGAAAATAACCTAATCCCAACCATATTTACCCTGGAAATGGCAAACTTGTTTTCTGATTATGCCGCGATAGAAAAACAGAAAAAAGAATTCCACCTTAAAGTAGATACCGGGATGGGCAGGGTGGGAGTATTCCCCCATACCGCAGCGGATAAATTCCTCCGGACGGTCAGTAAATTGCCAAACCTGATCTGCAGCGGCATTTATACCCATTTCGCCACTGCGGACGAAAAAGATAAAAGTTTTGCTGAAAAACAGCTTTCCAGGTTTTTAGAGGTAGTAACCAGCTTAAAAAAACAGGGGATTTGTCCTCGTACAGTCCACGCAGCAAACAGCGCCGCCGCCCTGGAAATGCCGGAAGCCTGGCTGGACCTGGTCCGACTGGGAATCAGTATGTACGGACACTACCCTTCGGAAGAAGTTGATAAGAGCATCCTGCCGTTGAAACCCTTAATGAGCTTAAAAAGCAGGGTTTCATATGTTAAATCAGTGCCCGAAGGAACCTGTATCAGCTATGGATGCACCTATGTAACCGAACGCGAAACCCTGGTGGCTACCGTACCGCTGGGCTACGGCGACGGCTACAGCAGGCTGTTTTCCAATAAAGTCCAGGTATTGATCAGGGGCAACCGTCATCCGATTATCGGCAGGGTTTGCATGGATCAGTTCATGGTAGATGTAAGCACAAACCAGCAGGTAAAAGTCGGTGACGAAGTGGTATTGTTTGGTGAGCAGGACAGTGAGAGCATTCCGGCCGAGGAAATTGCCGGCCTGATCGGCACCATTAATTACGAAGTGCTCTGTGCCGTGGGGAAAAGAGTACCGCGGGTTTACCTGTAACTGTTTACCTTAAGTACTGCTCCAGGCCCGGACCGGCTATTTACTGCTCCCAACCCTAAAAGAAGGTTATAAATACGGGTTGCTATTGAGCAAATATTGTCGTAATATAGAATATGAAGAATATACTGTGGCCAGTCCCCTTATCGAAATTACTTAACAAGCCTGTCAAAGGAGGAATAGCTACATGCCGGTATATGAGTATATCTGCCAGGATTGCAAAAAGATAACAGAAATAAAAAGCAGTTTTGAAGAAAAAGAAAAAGGCCTGACCGTAAAATGTGAACACTGCGGCAGCAATAGTACCAAACAGTACTTTGGAAATATGACAGTTGCCGCCAATTTTCCCCTGCACTAATGCTTCACGACCAGTTTAAAAGAAGGACGCAGGTTAGTTGACGCCAGTCCTTCTTTTTTTGATCATTTTTCACCTCTAGCCAAGATAATCGAGGGCCAGGCGGGTAAAAACGGCAGGCCCAATCCATAGAGTATCCTCATCAATATCAAACCGGGAATTATGGTGGGGGTAAGTTATATTTTTATCTTCGTTACCGGTGAAGATGACAAAAAACACTCCGGGCACTTTTTCTAAGTAAATGGACATATCTTCGGTACCCATGTTTGGTTTTTTTATTTCAATAATATTCTCCGGGCCGATAACTTCTGAAGCGCTATCGATAAGCCGGGCAGTAAAGCCGGAATCGTTGACCGTGGGTGGGTAACCGCCCAGCATTTTTACCTGCGCCCTGGCCCGGTTTGCTTTGGCCGTGTCAGTGCATAGTTCATTAAGCCGCCCGGTTATAAACTGCCGATCGGATTCATAGAGGGTCCTGAAGTCTCCGCTGAAGGTTACCCCGGAAGTAATAATATTGTGGGCCTCCCCTCCCTTAATTTTTCCGATAGTCAATACCGCCGGGTGGAGGGGATTCATCTCCCGGCTGATTATTTTTTGTAAAGAGAGGATCATCTCTGAAGCAACGGTTATGGCATCAACACCCAGGTGAGGTAAAGCGCCGTGGGTGCTTGCGCCCTCCACGGTAACTTCGAACTTGGTGGCAGCGGCAAGGATCGGCCCCTCGCAAACGCCGATCTGGCCCGTTTTTAGTTCAGGGAAGATTTGTCCGACATGCAACCCCGCAATAGCATCTACCTCGGGATTATCCAGGCACCCATCCTCAATCATCTTGGATGCTCCAAAATAGCCCTCTTCTCCCGGTTGAAAGAGCAGTTTCACATTGCCCTTTAATTGAGAACGGAGGCTGAAAATCATCTTCGCCGCCCCGAGAAGCATAGCCGTGTGGGCGTCATGACCGCAGGCATGCATGTTGCCGTTGGTTGAAGCAAAGGGCAGGCCGGTTTCCTCTTTCAGGGGCAGCCCATCCATATCGGCCCTCAGGGCCAGGGTCGGACCGGAACCATCACCCTTTATTAAACCGACAACCCCGCTTTTGGCGGCCGGATGATATGGAATCCCCAGTTCGTCTAACTTTGCCCGGACATAAGCGGAGGTTTGTTCTAAATCCATCCCGATTTCCGGGATCTGGTGTAAATCGCGACGCCATCTGATTATATCCCGGTGTAATTCCTGTGCAGCTTTATTTATGTCCACTTTTTATCTCCTATTGTTAAATGGTTGATTTATTAAACTACCCCGGCGATTTTTTTAAAGGGCCAGGATTTCTTTAACCGCCGCCACCGTTTTTTCCAGATCTTTACTCTCTACTTCCCTGCTGGTGGTCAAACGGACCATATCCGGTCCCATTACCGACGCGAGGATGCCCCGTTTCTTTAACTCGTCGTTAAAACGCTGGGGCGTCATGGTAAGCGGTTTAACAATCACAATATTGGTATCGACATCTGCCGGATCAAAATTCAGTCCTTTCAATCCTGCCAGACCATCAGCAAGCAGGCGGGCGCTGGCATGATCATCGGCCAGCCTTTCGACCATCGTTTCCAGTGCTACCAGGCAGGCTGAGGCAATAACCCCGGCCTGGCGCATCCCCCCTCCCAGGCGCTTGCGCCACCTTTTTGCTTCATTTATAAAATCTGACGGGCCGGTAATGATTGAGCCTACCGGAGCGCCCAGGCCCTTGGAAAAGCAAAACTGGACCGAGGAAGTACAGGCGGCATAATCGCTGACCGGGATCCCGGAGGCCACCGAAGCATTGAATATTCTGGCTCCGTCCAGGTGGACCGGCAGGTTATGCCTGCGGGCCAGATCATGGATCGCTTTCATATTCTCCAGGGGAACTATCCTGCCCCCGGCGCGGTTATGGGTATTTTCCAGGCAGATCAGGGAAGTGGGGGGAAGGTGCACGTCATCGGGGCGAATGGCGTCTTCCACCAACTCCGGCGGTAGAACCCCCTTTTGGCCTGCAAGCGGCCGGGGCTGGATGCCGGCCAGGGCAGAGGCGGCAGCCGCTTCATAATAATAAATATGGGCATTGGCCTCCATAATTACTTCCGTCCCCGGGCTGGTATGGGTCAGTATAGAAACCTGGTTGCCCATGGTTCCGCTGGGCACATACAAGGCCGCTTCTTTACCGGTGACTTCGGCAGCCTTTTCCTGCAGGCGATTTACAGTCGGGTCTTCGCCGTAAACGTCATCACCAACTTCAGCTTCGTACATAGCCCTGCGCATCTCTTCGGTGGGCCTGGTAATGGTGTCGCTGCGCAGATCGATCATTTAATATCCTCCTCTGCAAACTGCCCTTTAATGTTGGAGCCTTAATTATTCAATTCCTGCCGGGGAAAGCCGGGCTAAAGAACGCCCCTTTGTGTTTTATTCAACCCGGAAAAAAGATTCATCGAAGTCGGGATCGTCCGCGTAACGGGACATAAAGAAGCCGGGCAGCAGGTCGGCCTGATCAAATATTTGCGGGTCCAGATCGATGCCGGCTTCTTTAAAGGCCCTTACAATTCCCTCCGGATCCGGCGGGCAACCTTTTACGGCGCCCATTTTCTGGATATGGGGATGGTCTTTATTTTTATTGTACATGCACTGCCCGATCAGGATCGTAGAACCCATGCCGGGAGATGGCTCCATCTTCTTGCCGGTGAGCACCTCGACGTTATCCCAGGGCTTTCCCAGCCAGGCCTGCCTGAGAGCGGTCAGGATCAGCCCATTCAAGCCGGAACAATACGTACACATGGTATCATCAAATTTACGGTAAAAAAGGCCCTCTAACCCCTGCCTGGCCAGGGCCCTGGGCATTTCGCCCCGCTCGCCGCTGACATAGACAAAATCATATTGATGATAAGAAGATAAATCTTCCAGGGCTGCGCCCACTATTTCAAGATCGGATAAGTCGGGACTGCGGCCTTCTTTGGCAGCGGCCCGGGCCAGGTGAGGCACTTTTGAGGGATCATGGCCCAGCAGTTTGGAACCGACCAGATCAGCGGACAACATGTCGGCAGAGCAAACCAGGACATTGCTGCGCCTCATTTTTCCGTCAAACCCGGGCCCGCGTTCCAGGCTGTAGATTCCATCAATCAGGGTTAGAGATGGAGGCATTGGATCGGCCAGCCTTGATATATAATAGTGAAGGTCATATTCAGGGTCGGCGCTGTGGCATTTTTTGCGGGAAGCAAAGCTGAGGGTTCCTTTGAGATTTTTCAAACCGAGGCTGACCACGGTCTGGTTATGAGCTTTCAGGACCGGGAGGTCGACCAGGAAATCGCTTTCCAGAATATCTTCATTAATCTTCAGGCTACCCCCTTTTCCCAGTTCAACTTTTTTAAAGGGCCTTTTTGCAAGATTTATGCATTTAACGCCGTGCCTTTCACTCAACCTGTTATAACCCAGAGTTTCAAAGGCATGGGCCGGGGTCTGCTGATCATTTCGTTCGGTAACCATGCCCTCGCCGATGGTAATATCGGTAATCCCAAATTCTTTTAAGAGCACCACCACATCTTCGATGACCCTGGAAGTAGTTATTACTCCCCACTTGGGAAAGGGGCAGCTCCTGGTCCAGAACACTATATTCGGCTTAATAAAAACCCGTGCCCCCCGGCGCAGGCCTTCAAAACCGCCACAATCAAAAACCGCCTTTTTTACTGAATGGTACGGTTCCTCATAGCGGACAACAGTGACCTTTTGTTTTACCAATTAACTTAAATCCTCCTGACATGGATGGCCAGCAGCAGGCCCTCTTTAACCGTTACTTCCGCCCTTTCGCTTACCAGTTCATTGCTCAAACCCAGGGTGGAAGCAAAGACCAGTCTCCCGTCCCGGAGAGGGAATTTTAGCCCCTTCGTCTTAATCCCGGTTGCTTCTTCGGTTAGGGAAAAAAGTGAAAAGTAATCGCCGCAGTTTCCCTTGATCACCGCTTCATCCTTAACCAGGAACAGCTCCTGGTTGCGGTCCACTATTTTTGCCGGAATATTATGGTGACGAGTTAAATTAAGCAGTAAGATATTGATGAAGGCATGATCTACCCTGGATCCGCCCAGGGCGCCGATGATTAAAATTTCCCCGGGTTTCATTTCAACCGCCTGATCAAGGGCCAGTTCCAGGTCTGATTTATCCTTGGCGGCAGGATGTTTAATCAACCGGGGATCAAGTTTTTCAATTATGTCCCGGTCCCCCGGTTTTAAAGAATCAAGGTCACCTATAACCAGGTCCGGTTTTAAACCCATGGCCAGGGCATAGCCACAGCCACCGTTGACACAAAGGATAAAATCATTATCTTCAACCAACCCTTTATAAAACCCTAAATCTTCAAAATCTCCATTCGCAACAATGACTATCCTTTTTTTAGACATTGAGCAGGCCTCTTTTCGCTGACAACCGCTTTAAAAACAGTCTCTTCGAAAGACAATTACGTTCTTATCGTCGGGCATAATACTATGCCGGCATAAGGTCTTTAAAAAATTTATCCAGGCGGGACAACCCTTCCTTAAGGTTGTCCATGGAACAGGCCTAGGAAATCCGCAGATATCCTTCAGCTCATTAGCTATCTCTCCTCGACTCTGGCCCCGGTGTTTTCTTTTTCCCGGATTAAATCAGCGCAGTATTCGATAATTTCCCTGCGCCGCACGATGCCAATAAAAACACCCTGGTCATCGACAACTGGAACAAAATTCTGTTCACTGGCTGCGCTTAACAGGTCAACAATGCGGGAATCGATACGTACCGGCTTGTTTTTTACATGGAAGGCGATATCTTTAAGCATGATTTTCTCCATGCCGTTAATGCCAAGGCCCTCTGTATTTTTTAATTTCCACAGCAAATCACCTTCTGTAATGGTCCCGGCATAATATCCCTGTTCGTCCACCAGGGGCACCGCTGAATAGCTATGGTGTTCCATCCTCTCCAGGGCCTGGCGCATTGAAGTATTCGGGGTTAAAAAAACTACTTCACTCTTCGGTATCAAAAAAAAGGCAACTTTCATTTCTTAGCAAAACTCCTCTGCTTCATTATCAATTATACCCCCGCTAATAATTCTAAAACCGGCCTCCCGGTATAATGCAGTATGCTCCGGCTCAAACAAAACATTAATTGTCTTAATCTTATCCGCCCTTATTTTTTCAATGACCATTTTCAACAGGTTCTGGGCAATGCCCTGCCCCTGATATTCGGGATGAACAATCAGGTTGCGGATCAGGGCGTCATCTACGCCGTCACTGATTACATCAACAAAACCGACCAGGCTTTTTTGATCAAAACATACTGCTGTTAAATAGGTACAGCCAAGGGTTTTTTTAAGCTCGTTCTTCCGGGCATCCCAACCTACGGCCCTTCTAAGGGCTGAAACCGCATCTGCATCAAGGCAAGGATTTGCCAAGTAATTTAAGCCCATATGTTCACCTCAAATTTTGCTCCCCAGCAATTATAACATCTCCGCGTTTTATTTAAAGGCCTCAGCTTCTCCTCCCGGCCATTGCCGGCGGCTGTCATAACTGGAATTCATGCCGGTCAAAAACCGGCCTTTCTGACAGTATAAGGTCCGATTAGCGAGAGGCTGGCGCATCCGGTCAAAAGCATCGCTCTCCTCAGTTCATTTCCAATCTGGCTTAATAATAGACTGACCCCTTCGGCGCCTCCTCCTACGGCGGCAATGGCGACCGGCCTGCCGATTAAAACCGCCTCAGCCCCGAGGGCCAGAACTTTTAGCACGTCTTCACCGGAGCGAATACCTCCATCCATAAAAATCCTGGCTGAGCCTTTAACTGCCGCCACAATTTCCGGAAGCACTTCCGCTGTCCCGGGAGTAGAATCAAGCGCTCTTCCTCCATGATTAGAAACCACCAGGCCGGCAGCGCCGCATTCTACCGCCAGCACAGCTTCTTCAGAGGTCATAACCCCCTTGATAATTACAGGCAGCGCGGTGCTTTCAATAATGTATTGCAGAGTCGAGGGCGGTATAGGCCCTACCGGCTGACCGGCTTTAATTAAGTTTTCAAACCCGGCCGCATCAATGTCAATCCCAACGGCAACTGCGCCGTTTTCTTCAGCCAGCCTGATCCGTTTTATGATCTCATCTGCGGTCCGGGGTTTTATGATTGGAATTCCCCTTCCGGCCGCTTTCTCCCGGGAAGCCTGCAGGCCCATCCCGTAAAGAGGCGGATCGGGTGAGTCCCCGGTCCAGGCCATTGTCCCGGCGTCCTCCGCCCCCTCCACCTGGGAAACAATAAAATCATAGTCATCTACCCGGCCTAAAAAATTATAAGTGGTTTCGCACATCGGCGCTACCATAACCGGGTAGTTTAACTTAAATCCAAACAGCTCATAAGTTGGATCTGGTGAAAAAGCGCTGTGGATAGTGCGGAGGTTTAATAATAGCTGCTCCAGGGCGGCCCGGTTACGCCGAAAACCCTGCCTGTCAATTTTCCGGCCACCCATACCCGGCACTCCGCTGATACAGGATTGGCCATCGCAAACGGGGCATACCCGGCAGATGCCTTTAAGCTGCTCCCGGGCCCGCTCCTGAATCATTTTAAGATCGTTCAAAAAACCGCCTCCCTGCCCGGCAAAGATTAAGGGCCGGAGCAAAATTTATACCTTTGCGCCTTATTTCCAGGCTCAGGCCTGATAAACTTTACCGGCTTCAGCAAACGCTTCTTCTCCGGAACATGAATAGCCAAGTTCGTTTAATGTGAGAGCCAGGGCCTTGAGAAGCCTTTCAACATTTTCCCGCCTTGAGCCGTGACCCATCAGCCCAATCCGCCAAACTTTCCCTTTAAAGGGTCCGAGCCCTCCCCCAATTTCAATCAGGTGATCCCGGCGCAGGCGGGAGCGGACCTGTTGATCATCAACATTTTCCGGTATCCGAACCGCGTTTAAACTTGCCAGGCGGTGCTCTTCAGCAACCACCGGCTTAATGCCTAAAGCTTCCAGGCCGGAGATCAAAGCCCTGCTGTTCTTTTTGTGGCGGGCGAATCTATCATCCAGCCCTTCTTCCTTGATCAATGACAGGGCTTCGAATAGAGCATAAATCATATTAATCGGGGCCGTGTGATGGTAAAATCTTTCTTCTCCCCAGTAACGGGTTAAAAAGGAAAGATCCAGGTACCAGCTCTGCACTTTGCTCTTTCTGTTTCTGAATTTTCGTAAGGCCCGCTCCCCAAAAGTTATGGGCGCCAAACCGGGAGGTGCGCCCAGGCATTTCTGGTTGCCGCTGTATACAAGATCGAGATCGCGGCGATCAACCGCCACAGGAAGGCCGCCGAGAGAAGTAACCGTATCCACCAGCAGCAAAGCATCATGCCTGCGGGCTAACTCCACCACCGGCTCCAGGGGCTGCTGAGCCCCGGTTGAGGTCTCGGCGTGAACCAGGCCGATTAACTGCACACCATTATGGGCGGAAAGCTTTTTTTCCAGTGCTTCAGGATCGATCGGCTTGCCCCACTCCCCTTCAACTTCAACCACTTCGGCTCCGCAGCGCGAAGCTACATCGGCCATTCTCTGCCCAAAAACTCCATTGACACCGATTAAAACTTTATCTCCGGGTTCGACAATATTTACTAAAGCCGCTTCCATACCGGCGCTGCCGGTTCCGGAAACGGGAAAGGTGATCTGATTTTCGGTTTCAAAAACAAAGCGAAGCAGGGCGCAGGTCTGATCGGTTATGGTTAAGAAATCGGGGTCGAGGTGGCCCAGCGTATGCTGGCCCATAGCTTCCAGGATTCGCGGATGAACCGGGCTGGGCCCCGGTCCCAGCAATAAAACGTCCTGCGGTTTTTCCAGTTTCATGAACGAAATACCTCCTTCTGCTGTTTTATACTATTTTAGTTTCACTTTCGAGTTTCTCCACCAGGTCGTTTAAAACCTGGCTGATGTCTTCCCTGATCACCATTTCGGCCCTGCCATCGTAATCGGTAGGCTGGTTGTTAATAATAGCCAGTTTCTTCGCCAGGCGGGGCAAATCAGCAACTGGATATACCACCAGGCTGCTCCCCACTACCAGCATAAAATCGCAGTCAGTTTGAATTTCCTGGTTCAGCTCAAAGAAAAAAGCCGGCATCGGATCTCCGAAGAGGACCACATCGGGCCTGAGCATGCTATGGCAAATTTGACATACCGGGGGAATGCGTTTCAATTCAACCTGCTGGACCAGCGCCTCGAAAGGGTATTTTTTTTTGCAGCCGAGGCAGTAACCCGACCTTAAATGGCCATGAACTTCCCAAACCTTTTTGGACCCGGCTTGAACATGCAGACCGTCGATGTTCTGGGTAATCAGGCCTCTTAAATATCCCAGTTTTTCCAGCCGGGCCAGCATATAATGGCCCTGGTTGGGTTCGGCGGAAGATATCTTGGCAAAACGGGTAAAAGCTGCTTCATAAAACAAGCGCGGGTTGTTGTAAAGGACTTCCACAGAAGAGGTGGCGATCGGGTCAATTTTTTCCCATAACCCCGTGCCGGGTGAACGAAAATCAGGGACACCGCTGGCAGTGCTGACGCCGGCCCCGGTTAAAACGTAGAAACGCTTATGTTCCTTAATTAAATCAGAGAGGCGATCAATCTTTTCCGCGTACTCCATCTGGCAACCTCCAGTCAAGAATTATCGAAACCTTCTTTGATTCCTTTTCCTCGTGGAAGGCAAAGTGCAGTTTCTGCGCAGTCTTTAAAATCAGGTTTTGCAATATTTATAATATCGTAAAAATCGCTCCAAAGCGAGTAGGTAAGGTTAAATTCTTTGCAGACCTCAGCAAGCTTGCCCCGGGCACAAATCCGGTCGCTCCATGAGGCGCCGAAACGATCATTGCTGCCGTCACCGACATATATAACCGGCTTACCAGTTTCTTTAACCGCGACGACATGAGCTGCCTTGCAGTTGCCGCAAACCGGGCAAATTGCATGAGCGTGGGGGGTGAGCACCTTGAGCTCATTATTCCGACCGGTCATAATTTCGTTGCGGTATACATAATCGATTTTTTCCAGCACTCCGTACTCCTTAAGAATAGGCTCTATATAGAAGCCAAAACCGTCACTGGCCACAATAACCAGGCTGTTTTCCTGCCGGGCAAAATCCAGGAACTCTTTAAAACCGGGGCGGATTGCAGCCCATTTTAGTGATTTGCTGCTCAGTAAATCCAGGTCGGGAGGAAGCAATCTGACCGCCTGTGACAACCATTCCCGGATCGGAATTTCCCGGCGAAGGTACCTTTTTTCGATTTCCCTGTAGGCTGAGCCGCCATAGTAAGTAGCCAGTTCCAGGGAAAGATCCCCGGTAGTAATGGTGCCGTCGAAATCTATGAAGTAAACACATTCATATTCTGCAGCCATTAAAACCTCCGTAAATACAGGGCAATGAGAAAAAGTAATGCCGGGCAAAAAAAATTTAAGCCGGGATCAGGGTTCATTAAAGTCCAAACAAAAAGAGGGCCCTTTACCATTAAGACCGGACCGTCAGGTTGCTACTTTTTAAAGAGGGGGATCAGATCCTGCGGTTTTTCAGCCAGCATTTGGGCTCCGCCCTCCAGCAGCTCTTCAGCCGGGCGAAAACCCCACAGGGCTCCAACTGGATAAAATTTGCCGGCTACCGCTGTTTTCATGTCGGTATTGGTGTCACCTAAATAGACAATTTTTTCCGGCTCAAGGCCCATCTTTTCAGCAATCTTCAAAGCGCCTGCCGGATCGGGTTTTCGCGGTGTGCCTTCCCGAATACCGCTGACCGCTATAAAACTCCACCCGGGCAGCAAAGTATCCACTGTCAGAGTGGTGAACTCCTGGGGTTTATTGGAAAATATTGCCTTGGGAATCTTGTTTTCTTCAAAAAAATCAAGCATTTCTGCAACCCCGGGATAAGGTCTGGTATGATCGGCCCATCTTTTTCTATATTCCGCTTTAACTTCCTTTACCAGCGCGGGAAAATGAGGGCTGTCGATGGCATGATCGGAAAAAGCGCGCCGGACCAGCTCATCAATCCCATCGCCCACAAAATAACGGTAGGCATCAACAGGGTGTTCTTTCAAACCTTTCTGCTTGAGAACAGCATTAACGGAGAAAGCTAGATCTTTCAGGGTGTCAAGGAGGGTTCCGTCAAGATCAAAGATAATGGCCTTGTAATTCATTTAGAAGTTCTCCTCTTTTTAGCTTTTGATCAAAATATTTATTTTGGAATTAAAGGAAAACAAAGGGACACTCCCGTGACTCGGCAAACTTTGGAGTGTCGAGGGGGTCCCCATTAAGCTCTTTATAACTGATAAACAGCTTTAGCTGGTTTTTGTCCAGCGCCCCACCAGGGGCAGCACAGATTCAGGATAATAGCGGCGAAAAATCCGGTAATAATAAAGTTCTTCCTTGTTTCTTACCGGAACCGGCGCTTCCGCTGATTCTTTTTCAAATTCCCGGTCACTTATAGCCTCTTCGGCCACCTCGGTCAGCATATCGGAGGAGCCAGAACCCTGGTCAAATTGCTGTTTCTCGCGCCAGGCAACCTTAGACCCGAGATCTTTTACGAAAGCCCTCCTTAAAATCCACTTGTCCACCGTTTCATCTTGATCGGCATCAAAATCATGCAGCTTCCAGTCGAGGGGAAACTGCTGGACAAGTTCCAGCAGGGCCGGTTTTAAAAACGGCACCCGGCAGTCCAGGCCGTGGGCGGAATTCATCCGGTCCACCCTCTGCAATCCGGTTCGGCTCAGGTTTTTGATAAATTTATCAATTTCAGCCGTTATTTCTTCTTCAGAATCAAGGGTTTTGAGGTAGCTGTAACCGGCAAAAATCTCATCTGATCCTTCACCGGTGAGCATAACACTGCGTCCATCTCCGGCAGCATAGCGAGCTGCAATATAATTGGGAATCGAGGATCGCACGTAGGCACAATCAAAAGATTCCAGGTGATAAATAACCGCTGGCAATACCTCCAGCATTTCCTCTAAACCATAAGTATAAACGTGAGGTTTTGAACCGATCCGCTCCGCCACTATGGCTGCGTATTCAATATCCTGGCTTCCCTTGACACCGACAGTGTAAGTATTAATCGGTTCGGAAGATATTTCGGCAGCCAGGGCCGCCACCACACTGCTGTCCAGGCCGCCGCTTAAGTAGACACCAAGATCTTCCACATCGGTCATTCGTTCTTCAACGGCAAGCCAGAGCAGGTGGCGCATTTTTTCTTCAGCTTCTTCCAGGGAAAGGTTCTTCTTCTTGACCACTTTCGGCAGGTTGTAATACCTGATCCAGCCCTTGCCTTTTTCGTAATAACTCCCTGGAGGTGCTTCCTTGATCGGGTTGTTCAGGTCTACCAGCGCTTTTATTTCCGGGGCAATATAGAGAGTTTTATCTTTGATTGTATAATAAAGCGGTTTAACGCCAAATGGATCCCTGGCCATAAGGCAGCTGCCATCATCTCTTAAATAGGCCAGCGCAAATTCTCCCTCGATGTTTTCAAAAAAGGACAGGCCTTCTTTGCGCAGCAGTTCGCTGAACTTACTTTCACCTTCACTGCCCTGGAGGGCGCCTCCTCCTTCTGAGAAAACGATGTAACCATCGAGAGCTGCTGAAGAAGCCGCATCATATTCCAGCGAGGCATTATTTAAAACGGCCAGACTCTGGCAATCTTCATCACAATTTTTTTCCCTGCAAGTCCCGCGGAATTTTACCTTTTCTATCAGCGGATCCAAGTTTGCCGTATTATCCTTGTCGCCAAATACGGCAACTAATCCGGGCATCATAAATCAACTCCTGTAAAATATTTGTCTTCTACCCCTGTAGAAGACTGTATTTAATTATAACACAACCGGTAGTGAATGTAAAAAAATCCCTTGAATTCAGGCTTTCTGGCCTTCTTTATAGTAAAGAGCTCCGACGGGACAGGCTTCAACGCAAAGCTTGCATTCCGTGCAAATCGAATCGGCCAGGGGCAGATTATTAAAGGTGGTTACGACCCGATCAATACCCCGGTTGGTAAAACCGATGGCTCCTACTTCAGCTTCGACCCGATCAGCCCAGATACACTGGCCGCATAAAACACAGCGGCTGCGGTCAAAGGCAAATTCAGCGGGGCTCTGATCGAGCTCGTATTCTCTTTCGATCGGTTTAAAACGGTTGTGCTTCAGCTTCAGCCTCCTCTTTTTGGCTATGACCTGCAGGGCACAGTTGCGGTTGGCCGGGCATTCCCGGCAGTTGAGGTTATGATCGGAAAGAAGCAGTTCAAAACCGGTTTTAACCAGGCGATCGACGCGCGGAGTCCTGGTTTTCACTGCCATTCCCTCTTCCACTTCCCTGCTGCAGGCGGTAACCGGCCTGGATACACCTTCAATTTCCACAAAACAAAGGCGGCAGGAGGCATTAGGCCTTTTTTCCTCTTTTATGGCACAGAGGTGAGGAATGTAAATATCATTTTCCAGGGCCGCCCAGAGCAGTTTTTCGCCACGGCGGGTTTTAATTTGACGGTCATCAATGGTAATGGTTATTTCTTCACTCATTTCGCTTTACGCTCCTTTTCCGCTGGTAATACGGGGGGAGACAGTCTAATCACAGCGTCATACTCTGTCGGGCAGGCCTTGCGGCAGTTGTCGCACTTGACGCATTTATCCTGGTCGATGGCTTTAAGGCCGTCATCCCTGGTATAGATTGCTTCTGTAGGGCAGCTGCCGACGCAAACATTGCATAATTTGCTGCATTTAGAAGGCTTAATATAGTATAGAATTAAATCGCGGCAGACCAGGGCGGGACAGCGCCCTTCTTCAATGTGAGCCTTGTATTCGTCGTAAAAGTACCTCAGGGTGGTTAATACCGGGTTGGGAGCCGTCCGGCCCAGGTTACACAGGGAGCCGTCCCGGACATCTTCACCGAGTTCTTTTAAAAGCTCAAGGGTCTCGGCATCACCCTCGCCCCTGGTAATGCCGGTGAGAATATCAAGCATGTGCTTGGTCCCCAGGCGGCAAAAAGTGCACTTTCCACAAGACTCATGCTGGGTAAACTCAAGGAAATAGCGGGCCACCGCTACCATACAGTCATCCTGGTCCATAACCACCAGGCCCCCGGAACCCATGATCGCCCCCGCCTCATGAAGGGAGTCAAAATCAATCGGAACATCAAGCGATGACTCTGGCAAACAGCCTCCGGAGGGACCTCCGATCTGCACCGCTTTAAATTGACGCCCGTTTGGGAGGCCATCGCCAACCTCTTCGATAAGCTGGCGCAAAGTTGTGCCCATCGGCACTTCCACCAGGCCGGTATTGTTAACTTTTCCGACCAGGGAAAAAACAGCGGTGCCCGGGCTTTCGGCGGTTCCGGTTTCTTTAAACCAGTCCGCGCCCCGGTTTATGATCAGGGGCACATAGGCAAATGTTTTTACGTTGTTCAGCACCGTCGGTTTCCCGCGAAAACCCTCTTGAACCAGGCGGGGGGGCCTGCTTTCAGGCATGCCCATTTTACCTTCCATGGAGTTAACCAGGGCCGTGGCTTCACCGCAGATAAATGCTCCTGAGCCCTGAAAAATCTCCAGGTCGAATGAAAAATCAGTGCCCAGTATTGAATTGCCTAAAAATCCCTTTTCCCGGGCCTGCTCCAGCGCTTCCCGGACATGTTTTACAGCCCGGGGATATTCGGCCCGGATATATAAATAGCCCTGGCGGGCGCCTACAGCATAAGCGCATAGAATCATGCCTTCTAAAACCAGGTGAGGATCCGATTCCAGCACACTGCGGTCCATGAAAGCGCCCGGATCTCCTTCATCGGCGTTGCAGATGATATACTTTTCAGCTTCGCCGTTTTCCAGACAGGATTCCCATTTTTTGCCTGCCGGGAAGCCCGCTCCCCCGCGTCCCCTCAGGTTGGCGGCTTTTACTTCTTCCAGGACCCGGCCCGGATCCCCGGAAAGGGCCTTGGCCAGGGCACTGTATCCATCACGGCTTATATAGCTCTCAATTTTACCGAAATCAATGTGCCCGCAGTGCTCTAAAATCAACTTTTCTTCGTAAACACCGCGGGGAAAATCCTCAAAAGTGGGAAATTCATCATTACGCTCCAGGGCGGCCATGGCATATTCATAAGAAGGATCATCGCCGGCCAGGAAATCTTCCACCAGGCGGTGAACCAGCCCTTCATCGAGGTATCCATAACATACCGGGGGGAAACCGGGCTTGGCGATTATTGCCAGCGGTTCGGCGTAACAATGACCGATGCAGCCCACTTCAATTACTTCAGCATCCAAACCCTTTGCTTCAATTTCGCGCATAAAATCTTCTTTGACCTGCAGGGCCCCCGCAGCGAGTCCACAGGTGGCTGTCCCCACCAGGACCCTGGGCTTTTCCTGCCGGGACTGGCTCCATTCCCGGGCCTGCTCCCTTATATCTTCATATAGTTTTTGCGGATCAGTTTTGCCCACTTTTTTCACCTTCTTCCGACTCCTGTTTACCTGTGTTTTCTCGATCTTCTTCCAGGGCCAGCATGATCCCATCCACCCTGGTTGGAGTCGCTTTTCCTTCTACTTCTTCGTCAACAACCACAACCGGGGCCAGTGAGCAGCAGCCGACACAGGCCACCCGATCCAGGCTGTAATGCCTGTCCGGGGTCGTTTCCCCCTCTTTGATCTCCATTCTGCGTTCGAACGATTCAAGGGTAATATTCCCACCGGCCATATAGCAGGCGGTCCCCAGGCACACCCTGACCTCGTGTTTGCCGGGAGGATTGAGCCGAAACTGGTTATAAAAAGTGGCAATGCCGTATACATCGGCAGCCGGAGCATCCAGACCTTCGGCAATTTTTTCCATGGCCAGCGCTGGCAGATATCCCAGTTTGGCCTGGACCTGCTGCAATATAGGAATTAAGTTTTCATTTGTTTTTGAGTTTTCACCGAGGACTTCTTTCACACAGGCAAGTATTTCTTCCCTCTCGCCTTCCATTAACTGCAAAGACTACATCTCCTGTCGTATAAAATTTTGTTATATAAAAAGGCAGGCGCCCGGTTACAGGACCAGGCTAATCCCACCTTTTAATTATATCACTTTTTTTTGCTCCATGCAGGGGCTAACAGGTTACCCGGTAGAGCAGTTCCTCGTTATAACCGGTGACAATCCTCATGAAACCGCTGAGCATTTTGTTAATTTCATCGTCTCCGGTATCAACCAGCAGCCGTTCATACTCCAGGGAAAATATCTTTTCCCTGGTTGCTACCACAGTTATATTCTCTTTTCCCACTTTCCTAATTACATCGGCGCTGATCTGCTGGTTGCCCCGGCCGAAGATATAGCCCTGGCCTCCGATCACCGTAACAATGATTTTTGCTTTCTTCCCTTCGATTAAATCAAGCAGCTGCTTTTCATTGACATCGCCGGCCAGCAGTTTGCCGTTTTCAATAACGTCCACTCCAAGCAGGCTATTATCAAGGCCCAGTTTATCCATGATCGGCTTGATGGTTGAACCAGGGCCAATAATATAAACCACATCGTCTTCCATCTTCTCAAGGACACTTTCGGCGATGGCATCAAGGGCAGATTCTTCCGTTTCAGCTCCTCCTACTTTTAGATGCTGCATTAATTCTCCGGAACATGGCACCTGCAGGTAGCCATAAAGCCGGGCCGATAAACAGCCTTCCCGGAAAGCTTCTTCATCGATATCCATTACCTCGGACCTGCGGACCGGCAATCCGGCTTCTTTCAAAAATTGGGCCGCCAGCTGGCCGGCGCTTCGGGGATTGGTGGCGTAAACTGCTGAATGAATTTTTACCCCAGCCGGCACCCCGATTGCCGGCATGGTTGATTCATCGCCGAGAGCGTTATAAATATTGCGGGCTGTTCCATCGCCGCCTACAAACAGCAGCAGATCCACTCCCAACCCTGCCATCTCTTTTGCAGCCTTTTCTGTATCTTCCGCCGTGGTCGGTTCATTGACCCCGGAAATCAGTTTCGGTTCGAAACCACAGCGGCGGGCTGTGTCTTCCCCCATTTCACCGGGACAGGTGATTATTTCTAATTCATCCCTGATCTCCGACAGGAACTGCAGGGCCAGAGCCGCCTTGTCGGCGGCCTCAGGCCGTGCCCCCATAGCCCTGGCTTTTTCCACGATTTCCGGTCCGTCAGTGCCTTTCAGGCCGACCTTTCCACCCATGCCGGCCACCGGATTGACGATCAAGCCTACTTTTTTCATCGGCGCCCAAAGTGGAGCGGCGCTTTGTTGATTGCCATCGCTGCTTCCCAAACTGATTCGGACAGGGTCGGGTGGGGGTGAATCAGTTCAGCCAGCTCGGCAGCCCTTAATCCTTTTGCCACGGCCAGGGTTCCTTCCTGGATTAAATCTGAAGCATGGGGGCCCAGGATATGGACCCCGATGATTTTTTGATC
>PWGD01000126.1 GCA_003554395.1 Syntrophomonadaceae bacterium | reverse complement strand
GTTTCAGATCCAAAAACGGGAATGAAAGGCGTATTGGTGATTGATAATACGGCCCGCGGCCCGGGCAAGGGAGGCTGCAGGATGTCTCCTACCCTGAGCATCGATGAAATGGCCAGGCTGGCCAGGGCAATGACCTGGAAATGGGCCATTGTAGATTTTAAATATGGCGGAGCAAAGGCAGGCATCTGCAATGACCCTCGCAGCCCCCATAAAGAGGAGATCATTCGCGCTTTTGTAAAAGCCCTGCAAAAATATATCCCCAGCGAATATGTTTTTGGCCTCGACATGGGCCTGAATGAGAGCGATGCCGCAATAGTTGTAGATGAGTGTAATGACATCAGCGCTTCGATGGGAACCCCCCCGGAACTTGGCGGCATACCTTACGATCAGCTTGGAGCGGCCGGTTTTGGAGCTAAAGAATCGGCCCGGATAGCCCTGGAAATGAGAAACTCAGATCTTAAAAACACAACCGTTTCGATCCAGGGTTTTGGGGCCCTGGGCAATGCTGCGGCCTCATTTTTATCGGAAGCAGGGGCGACCATAGTGGCAGTTTCAACGGTTGAAGGGGTTTTGCATAATCAAAACGGCCTGGATATCCCCAGGCTGGTGGAATTATATAAAATATACGGTGATAGCGCTGTTTATAACTATAATGGCGGCAAAATTCTGGGCCTGGGGGAAGAATTATTGCTGGATGCAGATGTTTTAATCCTGGGCGCAATTCAGGATGTTTTACATCAGGGCAATGCTGACATGGTTAAGGCAGACATAATTATCGAAGGCGCCAATATGCCCACCACTAAAGAAGCGGAAGAAATTCTCTTTTCTAAAGGAAAACTTATTGTTCCCGACATCGTAGCCAACGCCGGCGGGGTTATAGCTGCAGCCATCGGAATGGATGCCAGGAACTCCTGTATGAGGCCCGAACCGGATATAGTTTACGATTTAATCAGCTGTAAAATGGAACAAAATGTTACCAGGGTCATTGAAGAAGCTGTTTCTAAGAATATTAAAACCAGGGAGGCCGCCATGGGGATAGCCCGGGAAAGAGTGGTAAAAGCGATGCAGTTCCGGGGCAATAAACAGATCAGGTTATAAGTGCTTTGGGCCTGCATGATTGGTAACCGTTATTTAAACCCGGCGCTTGCTTATATATTTTAGCGCCGGGTTTTTTAACAGCAGCCCGGTTACTCAATAATCACTTCACGGGTCGCGCGGACTTCGTCACCGACTTCTACGGAGATTTTATACAGTCCCGGCTGTCCAAACCAGATCATATCGGCAACAATTTTCCATCCGGGATCGACTTCGTAGGTATTGTCGGCTTTCACCTCTTCGGTTTCGCTGTAGATCAGCTCAACCTTGACTTCGTCCACACCGAAAGGCTCGTTATTGTAAAAGGAAAAATAAAAGTCCTCCCTGGCTTCGAAAGCTGTTTGGGGGGTAACAATTCTTTTGTCATCATCGATTTCATATCCTGTTTCCAATACAGCGCCGCCTATGGAGGTGCTTTCCGGGGTGGGTTCCGGCTGCTCTTCTTCTTCGCATGACGCACACAGAATAAGGATCGGAACCAGGATTATGAAAAACCAGGTTTTTTGCCTTAAGATCTGCCGGATTATTTTAATCATCTTCCGCATTCCCTCTTTAATTTTTGTGTGTTTTATATTATTCTTCATATAGTCGGCTATTCCTTCCCTGCGAGGATGTCAATATGGCCAAATGTGAGTGCCGCTTTTACCCGCAGCCGGTACAAGATCCACAGATCCTGCATATAATAAAGCGACGGTGAAGGATAAACCGGCTCGATGTAGAATTTTTAACCCTGGTAGTTGACAATCATGACAGGAGGATCTTAACTCAATATGAATTTATCGGTAAGGAAAATTGTTATTTCAGGAATTCTTGGCGCCATAACGATTTTGCTGGGTGTCACCAGGCTCGGATTTATCCCCGTTCCCACGCCGGCCGGACACGCCACGATTATCCACATTCCTGTAATTTTGGGCGGTATCCTGGAAGGGCCGGCAGTTGGTTTAATTACCGGCGCTATCTTCGGCTTATTCAGCTTCCTGCAGCCGGGCGCTCCTTTTTTTGCCGATCCGCTGGTTTCGATCTTTCCCCGCCTTTTTATCGGTGTTGTCTCCTACCTGGTATACTTTCTAAGCAAAAAAGCGCTAAACCTGAATGCCCGCCCGGTTTTGAACACCGGCCCGGGAGAGGGCGCTGCAACGGGTTCCACCGGACCTGGATCAAATATTAGCAGGATCCTCCCCTGTCTTTTGGCCGGTGCTTTCGGCTCTGCCACCAACACGGTCCTGGTTTTGTCCATGGCCACCTGGAGGGGGTACCTGCCCTCAGAAGTTTCAATATCCATCGGCTTCCTGCACGGTGTCCCCGAATTAATCGTCGCCGCCATATTAACGGTTATCCTGGTCCAGGGCATCCAGAGAATTCGTCCTTCTGAAGATATAACCTGAGCAATGGAGTGGAAGTCATTTGAGAAAACTGATCGAAACAATTGATCTGACTTATCATTACCGCTCGGGGACCAAAGATGAAGTCAAAGCGCTGGACAGTGTAAGCATGAATGTTTTTCAGGGTGAGATCCTGGCGGTAACCGGACAAAACGGTTCCGGTAAATCAACCCTGGCCCGGCACTTCAATGCCCTCCTTACCCCCTCTCGGGGGGAAGTCTTCGTAAAAGGCTTATCCACATCTGAAAAAAATAATGTTAAAGAAATCCGCAAGATTGTAGGCATGGTTTTTCAGAACCCCGACAATCAACTGGTCAGCAGTATCGTGGAAGAAGATATTGCTTTCGGCCCGGAAAACCTGGGCTTGCCCCAGGCTGAAATTATTGAAAGGGTCGACTGGGCCCTGCGCACTTTAAACCTGGAATCCCTGCGCCGGGAAGCTCCCCACAATTTATCGGAAGGCCAGAAACAACAGGTAGCCATCGCCGGGGTCCTGGCCATGAAACCGGAATGTATCGTCCTTGATGAGCCAACCGCCCACCTGGATCCCCGCGGTCGCCGGGAAGTTTTGGAAAACGTCCTGCGCTTAAACCGGGAAGAAGGGATTACTATCGTCTTTTTAACCCATTTTATGAATGAAGTGATTCACTGCGACCGGATGCTGGTCATGGAAAACGGATCTATAAAAATGCAGGGCCCTCCGGTTGAAATTTTTCGCAAAAGCAGCGAGCTAAAAAACACAGGGCTCGATATTCCCGTCGCCTCCCGGATCGCCGAAGGCCTGCTCCGGGAAGGATTTAAAATCAGGGCTGATATAATTCATACGGAGGAATTAATTGACTGCTTATGCCAATTGAAGTCATCAACCTGAACCACAGCTATAAAGAGGGCACTCCTTTTGAAAAGCAGGTTCTTTTCGATATCAATTTAGTGATCGATGATGGAGAATTTGTCGGCATTATCGGACCCACCAGGTCAGGTAAAACCACCCTGGCCCAGCACTTCAACGCCCTCCACATCCCCCGCCGGGGGAAAGTCCTGGTTGACGGGGTCGACACCAAAGACAAGCAGGCCGATCTTATAACAGTCCGCCACCGGGTCGGTTATGTTTTCCAGAATCCCGATTATCAACTTTTTGCTCCCACCGTAGGTGAAGATATTGCCTTTGGACCGCTTAACCAAAAGTTACCCGGGAGTGAAGTGGAAAAAAAAGTCCGCGAAGCAATGGACCAGGTTGGCCTTGACTACAAAACCCTTTATAACCGGGACATTTTTGCCCTGAGCGGGGGGCAGAAAAGGCGGGCCGCCATCGCCGGGGTCCTGGCCTGCAGGCCCAGGATCCTGGTTTTAGATGATGTTACCGCCGGCCTCGATCCCCGGGGGCGGGAAGATATCCTGGCCGTGATCCGAAAACTGCACCGCCGGCAAAATATAACCATTATTTTCATCAGCAACAGCATGGATGAAGTGGCTTCAATGGCTGAAAGAATCATCGTCATTGACGGTGGACGGGTGCTGATGGACGATACCACCAAGAAGGTCTTTGCCCGCTTTGCCGAACTGCGTTCAATCGGCCTCGAACTGCCGGAAGTAAGCGTCCTGATAGATGAACTGCAACAGGCCGGTTTTAAACTGCCGGATGGCATATTAAGCGTTAATGAAGCCCTCCATTCAATTTCTTCCGCCCTGCGGGAAATGGAGGCGCAAAAATAGTGGAACTGACGAAAAATATTACCCTGGGCGTTTACCTGCCCGGTAAAAGCTTTATCCACAACCTCGACCCGCGGACAAAAATAATTGCTGCAACCATAATTATCGTCCTGCTTTTATTCTCCCGTTCTTACCCCGCTTTTGCCCTTTCAGCCCTTTTCATCGCTGCCCTGATCATCTTTTCGGGCCTTCCGGCCGGTTATGTCATGCGGGGCCTGAAACCAATGCTGCCGGTTTTAGCAATAATGTGGGTATTTCAGCTTTTTCTTTTCAAAGACCCCGATGCTGCCGTTTACTTCCAATGGTGGATCTTCGAAGCAACCGAAGCAGGACTGCAGATGGGGAACCTGATCATTTTAAGGGTGCTGTTCCTGTTTACAATTACCACTTTCCTAACCCTGACCACCTCTGTAGTCAGCCTGACCGACGGGTTGGAAAGCATGCTCAAACCGCTGCAGGCCATCGGACTTCCCTCCCAGGAACTGGTCATGACCCTGGTTATTGCCCTGCGTTTTGTCCTGATCCTGGCCGAGGAACTGGAAAAAATCATCAAGGCCCAGATGGCCCGCGGAGTAGCTTTTGATCGGGGCAATTTCATTCAAAAAACCAGGAAAATTTTCCCGGTTTTTCTGCCCCTTTTTATTGGGGCTTTTAAAAGGGCCGAAGAACTGATCGTGGCCATGGATGCCCGCAGCTACACCGGGGGCAAAGGAAGGACCAAGATGAAAACCCTGCACATGGGCAGGGTCGATTTAGGAGCGGCGGCCTTAATGATCATTTACAGCGGTCTACTGATCTATATTATTACAACCACGGAACCAATGATTTAGCTTTGGGAGACTCTAAAAAACACCTTTTGCCGGCCCTGCTTAAATACCCTGCCCATTAAATTGGGGCCCCGAAGGAGGTCCCCACGGCCAGGGCCGCTCTGACCTGATCGCTGGCAGGATCGACACGTTTAGTCCCCGCAACAGCCTTTTCCAGTGGCACGGACTCAATGTTATAGCCCCTGAGACAGACCATTTCGTTGTATTTTTCTTCCCGAAACAAATCTACCGCTTTGATGCCGAAACGGGTGGCCAGAACCCGGTCGTAAGAAGTAGGGCTGCCCCCGCGCTGAAGGTGCCCCAATACTGTAGCCCTGCTTTCCATATCAGTCCGGTTTTCAATTTCCCGGGCAATGAGCGCGCTTATGCCTCCAAGCCTCTTCACATCGCCTTTAGCCTGGTACATGGGATCTCCTCCGGCAGGATAAGCGCCCTCGGCTACAACGATAATGCTGAATTTTTTCCCCCGGTGGTTACGTTCCATAATTTTATCTACGATATACTGATATTCAAAGGGTATTTCCGGGATCAGGATAATATCGCCGCCGCCGGCCATACCGGCCTGCAGGGCAATCCATCCGGCGTGGCGGCCCATTACTTCAACCACCATAACCCGGTGATGGGATTCGGCCGTGGTATGAATTTTATCAATGGCATCAGTAGCGGTAGTTACCGCCGAATCAAACCCGAAGGTTACATCCGTGGCGGGCAGATCGTTATCGATGGTTTTCGGTATCCCGATTATGGGCACGCCCAGCAGGCTGAAACGGTGGGCCAAAAGGAGACTGCCATCTCCCCCGATAACCACCAGGCATTCAATACCCCACCTTTTCAAATTTTCCACGGCATCTCCGGAACGGTCGTTGTTGGTTTCCCGGTAGTCGGATGATCCGCCGGGCCGGAAATCAAAGGGATTGTCACGGTTGGAAGTGCCCAGGATAGTCCCTCCGCGGTTAAGGATCCCCGAAACGGCGAAATCGTCAATAAGAGAAGCGTTATTTTCCACCAATCCCCTGAAACCGCTGTTAAAACCGACCACTTCAATATTGTAGTTATAAGTGGCACCTTTTACGACAGCCCTGATTACGGCATTTAAACCGGGGCAGTCTCCACCACCGGTTAAAAGGCCTATTCTGCGCACTCCGGGGCAGCTTTTATCCAGCTTACAATTATCTTTCCGGGCCCCGGTCCGGACTTGACCGGCATTAGGCCCGGGAGATTCGCCTGAACCCTCAGCGCCGGGAGCAGCTTTTCCGGTTTCAGTGCTTGATTGGCAGGCAGCAATAGCTTTTCGGGCCAACTGGTCGCAGCGCTGGTTAAGCCGGTCGGCGCTGTGTCCTTTAACCTTGATCCAGTCTACTGTGTTTGCATTGTTCAGCTCGAGCAGTTCGTTCCAGAGATCCTGGTTTTCCACCGGCTGCCCCTTTCCGGTCAACCAACCATTTTTCTGCCACCGATCAATCCAGCCCTGGTTAAAACAGTTGACCAGGTAGGCGCTGTCGCTGTAAAGCCTGACCTTACTGCCGGGAGGGACCTGCCGAAGGGCCTCAACTGCCGCCTTCAGTTCCATGCGCTGGTTGGTGGTTATTTCCTCATGGCCGCTGATTTCCCGGGCCTGATCGCCTTCCATGATCACTGCCGCCCAACCGCCCGGTCCCGGGTTGCCGGAGCAGGCCCCATCGGTATAGATGTCGAAATCTTTGCTCGCCAAGTTCAAATCCTCCCCGCTCAGCCCTGTTACATTAAGATGTCAGGCGTGATAAATCAGACAATATTTCTTCCAGTTCCTGTATTTTATCTCCGTAACCGGACCAGTCACCTTCCTGCTGATACTCAAGAGCCTGGTCGTAAGCTTCCCGGGCCCGCCTGATCAGATCCACCAGTTCCCTGTCGATATCGACGGGAATTTCAGCCACAGGATCATCCAGCTCGATATCTTCAGGCAGATCTTCAGCCGGTATTTCAGGAGGCAGTTCGCCGATCTCTCCGAAAACCTGGATCAGGGCTTCATCAAGGCTGTGGCCCATGACCACTGTCTCTTCGTAGCTGACTATCACCCGGGCCAGCTCCGGAAGTCCGCCGGCTTCAGCCTCCAGGAAAATCGGTTCCACGTAAAGGAGGGCATTGTTGATCGGCAAAACGAGGAGGTTGCCCCGGATTACATTGGATCCGACCTGGCCCCAGAGGGTAAATTGTTCTGATATAGTAGTGTCCTGGTCAATCCGGTTTTCGATCTGCCTCGGTCCCAAGATTACCCTTTCCAGGGGGAAAAGGAACAGTTCCACATCACCATAATTGGGCTGGTCGCAGCGGGCTACCATCCAGGCGATCATATTATTTCTTTTGTCAGGCGTAAAGGGCAGGATCAGGACATATTCCGGTTCAACATATCCGGGAAGCTGCAAGATGGTGTAATAAGGCTCCATTAGCTGTTCCTGGCCGAAAGACTGTTCAAGAGGGATGGCCCAGAGGTCTTCCCGGCTGTAAAACTGGTTCGGATCCGTAATGTGGTAAAGCTGCAGCATCTCGGACTGGATGGTAAAAAGGTCTTCGGGGTAACGGATATTTTCCATCAGGCTCTCGGGCATTTCATCTATAGAGCTGAACATCTCGGGAAAGATCTTGTTATAGGTCTGGACCAGGGGATCATCAGGATCAACAACGAAGTAGTCAACATGGCCATTAAACGCATCGATAACAACCTTAACCGAGTTGCGGATATAGTTAATGCCTTCCCGCGGCTCGGAATAGGGATAACGGTCCGTCACCGTGTAAGCATCCTGGATCCAGAATAAACGGCCGTCGTTGACAACAATGTACGGATCACCGTCATACTGGAGGAAGGGGGCTATTTTGCGCACCCGGTCATGGATATTGCGGTCAAAAACCAGGCGGCTGTCATTGTTCAATTCGTTCGAAATCAGGATCCGGTATTCCCCGAGCCTTAAAGCCATCATGGCCCGGCGGAAAATGGAATTCAAAGGTATGCCGGCCTCGCCGGCATAATGGATAAATTCGTTTTCATCACCGGCGGTGGCATAATGGAACTCCGGTGTTTCTGTATTAACGAAAATATAGTCATCGGTAAGCTCGCCAAAATAGATAGAAGGATTGTCGAGGGCCACATCGCCAACCGGGGGGATATCGCCCAGGAAATAACGGGGCAGGCCTTCAGGGCTGACCTCATTGACCGGGCTCATGGCTAACCCGTAGCCGTGGGTATACTGCAGGTGAAGGTTAACCCAGGTTTGGGCCTGCTCGGCCAGCCTGCTTTTGTCCAGCTCCCGGGCGGACACCATGACCTGTCGATATTCATCGGCCACCATGTAACGATCGATGTCGACATCGACAAAGCGGTAATAGGGACGAATCGCCTGCAGTTCGTTAAAGGTTGTCAAAAGGGGCCTGTAATCCCAGAGGCGGACATTTTTAATCGTCCCCTGGTTTTCCCGCAGGTCGTCCCAGCTTAAATCCTGGGAAGCTTCATAGCGTCGGGTGGCAAATTGATCGAGGCCGTAAGCAGCCCGGGTGAACTCGATATTGTGCTCAAGGTACTTTCGCTCGTAACTGAACTCACTGGGTTCAACCACAAAGTTTTGAATGGCAGCGGGAAAGGCCCAGCCCCCTAAAAGCGAAACACCGATCAGGGCCATAATTCCGTAGATAAAAAAGCGGAAGCGGCGCAGAAAAATGTTCGCTACAAAAACCAGAGCAATTAGGCCGGCCAAAATCATCAGGATCATTAAGACCGTATAATTAGCGTTGAGATCGGTGTACCCGGCGCCGTAAACCACACCCCGGTCCGATAAGAGCAGTTCAAGCTGGCTGAGCCTGTAATCCCAGGCTTTTAAACCAAAGACCAGGGCCAGGAGGACAGCCAGGTGGCTGACGGCCCTGGAAGGGGGCAGAATCCAGTTCTGTTTTCCCTGGGAGGGAGGATTTAAAACTAAATATATACCGCCTACGATCAATAAAGAAATCACCAGGCCCATCATTAAAAATTCATATATAAACCGGTAAAAAGGAAGGCTAAACACGTAGAATGAAACGTCGGCCCCAAAGATGGGATCCTCGATATTAAAGGGGACCTGGTTAAAAAAGCGAAGCACATCCATCCATGCATTCCCCACATAGCCCGAAAAAACAAAAGCCAGCAGCGCTGAAGCGGCCGCAAAATAAATAGTCAGGCGGCGCGGAGTTAAAAAACGCATCGCTCCTGAAGCCATCAGCTTTTCCCTTATGGCCAGGTTGGGAAAGCTGAGAATATACCGCCTGGTAATGATCAGGTTGGCAAACAGTAAGCCAAATAAAAAAACAAAAGCGCCGATTCGCATTCCCCAGCGGGTCAGGTACTGGGTCCAAAAAACCTGTTCCACATCCAGCTCTGAAAACCAGAGCAGATCAAGATAAAAACTGGTTCCAGCCAAAAGCAGTGAACCCAAAATTACAACAGCGACAAAAATCAGGAAAAACCGACTACGCACAACAAGCCCTCCCGACAAAATAAATACCGGCTCTTCACCGGTTGAAGATTACGTGTAGTAATTGTAGCTAATAGTACTGCCCTTGTCAAAATAATTTCCAATAAACCGCCCCAGTTGTCGAGAAAAAAATATTTCCTCTTTTCAAATAGAGGTATTCAAAGCTTGTTAATGACTGGGCAACTCATGACCGTTATCCTTCCGGCAGTAAACTGCATAAAAAAGCTGCCGCATATAAAACGGCAGCTCTTGTGAACTCTTGCCAGGCCAATTTTTAGGACCTGAAACACAATTGTGTTTCAAGCGGTAAATTTAATAAACATAGACTCCGCGATTGAGGGCGTCGCGTACGGCCGATATGACCTTATTAGCCCTGATCGTAGCACCGGAAAAACCATCAACATCTTCAACAAAATCACCGGGTTCATAAAGATCTACCAGATGTTCCCGAATGTCCTTGCCCTCCAGGTAGTCGAGGATTTGCTCATGCTGGTCCTTAAGGGCTTCTGTCGCTTCGGTCTCAGGCTCCAGGTAATCGATCCCGCGATGGGAAAGCAGCCGGTAACCAATGCTGGTAACTATATTGTCTTCAAGGGTAAACTGAATATTAACCTGGACGGCATCCCTATCGATAAAGGCTCCCCGGTAGGTGCCATCTTCATAACTAACGTCCCCTTCAGCGGGCGCCGGAGCAGGCGCTGCCTCATCATTGGGTTCTTCTTCCTCCTGATCAGTATTGGCTACTTCCCCGGGAGCGTCACAGCCAAAGGCCAACAACATCGCGCCGATCAAAAAAAACAATAACAGCAGCATCAAGAATGGTTTCTTCATAAAAATTTCATCCTTTCAAATAAAATAATAACACCAGCTTAAATCATCTTTTAAACCTGCATTATCTATTAAGTATGTAGCAATAATATCATATTTTTGAAGCAATAGCAATGCATCTAGTGACGAATTTTAGGGAGCAGTTTGCTTTGTTGGTAAAAATATTTAACTGGCAGGCCAAAATAGGGCGGTTTTGGCGCATGGAATTTCGGATACTGCCTTTAGTTTGCTAATCATTGCGGCCTGAATTCGTTTCGCCTACAATTTTCACCCCGGAGCTGGTGCCAATCCTGTTCGCCCCGGCTTTAATCATCTCCCGGGCCGTTTTTGCGCTTCGCACTCCGGCGGAAGCTTTTACCCCCATCTCCGGGCCGACTGTTCCTCTCATCAGCTGCACATCGGCCACAGTAGCCTCGCCCGGGCCAAAACCGGTTGAGTTCTTCACCATGTCAGCCCCGGCCTGCAAGGCTAAGCGGCAGGCAAGCTCTTTTTCTTCTTTTATGAGCAGGCCGGATTCAATAATTACCTTGACTGTTTTTCCCCGTGCCGCCTGCACAACTGCGGAAATGTCTTTTAACACATAATCTTTGTCTCCTTCTTTGAGAGCCCCAACATGGAGAACCATGTCGATCTCTTCAGCGCCGCCCTTAACCGCCTCGGCCGTTTCAAAGGCTTTAACGGCCGTCGTGGTGGCCCCTAATGGAAAACCGACCACGACACATACTCTGACTGCGCTTCCGGCCAGTTCATTAGCCGCAACCGCTAAATATGAGGGATTGATACAGACAGTATGAAATTGATATTTTAAGGCTTCCCGGCATAATTTGACAATATCAGCCCGGGTAGCTTCCGGTTTTAACAGGGTGTGATCAATATAGGCGGCTAAATTTTCAGACATGGTGCTCATCTCCTTTTTGATCAATCCAGCCGCAGATTAACGGTGGAGCGGTAACCGATCCTGCAGAATATTGATAGGCCGATCGAATCATTTTTCCCACAGAATCAATTAGAAACCGGGATGTTTCAGATCGGGCCTGGATTACCGCAATTACTTGACCCACCTCTACTTTGTCACCTATTTTTTTCTCAAGGGTAATACCAACCGCCGGATCGATAGGATCATCTTTTTTACCGCGCCCGGCCCCGAGGCTGACCGCCGCAGAACCGATTTTAAAGGCATCTAGGGCCCTGATATGACCCTCATCTTTGGATTTGAGTTCGATCTGCCGCTCTGCCCCGGGCAGCAGCGAGAAATCATCGACCACCCTTAGATCTCCTCCCTGTTTGCTGATCAGCTCCTTAAATTTAGCCAGGGCCGCCCCGTTTTCTATAAGTTCCTTCAATATCTCCTGGCCCCGCTCCGGGCAGTCTGCTTTTCCGCCAAGATAAACCATCCAACCGCCCAGCTTTAGACATAGCTCTTCCAGGTCCGCCGGCCCTTTTCCGCGCAGAGTCAAAATGGCCTCTTGAACTTCCAGGGCATTGCCTGCCGCTTTACCCAGAGGTTGATCCATTCTGCTGATTACCGCCACTGTTTCGCGCCCCGCTCCGCGGCCGATGCCGGCCATGGCCCGGGCCAGTTCAAAAGCTTTTTCTGTATCCTTCATAAAAGCGCCTGCGCCAGTTTTAACATCGAGAACCAGGGCATCGGCACCGATAGCCAGCTTTTTGGCCATGATGCTGGCCGAGATCAGCGGGATGCTATCCACGGTAGCGGTTACGTCTCGCAGGGCATAAAGCTTTTGATCGGCTGGGACCAGGTTTTGGCCCTGGGCCGCCACGGCTGCCCCAATTTCTTTAACCGCTTCGGAGAAGGCATCATTTGAAAGACCGGTCCTAAAACCCGGGATTGACTCCAGTTTATCAAGGGTGCCGCCGGTGTGGCCCAGTCCGCGGCCGGAAAGTTTTGCGACCGTAACTCCGGCGGCCGCCACCAGGGGAACCAAAACCAGGGTGGTGGTATCTCCGACACCGCCGGTGCTGTGCTTGTCTACCTTAACCCCGGGCAAATGCTCAAGATCAATCGTTTCTCCTGAATTTACGATGGCCCTGGTTAAAGCCAGGGTCTCATCATCATTCAGGCCCTGGAAAAAAACGGCCATCGTGAAAGCAGCCATCTGGTAATCAGGAACAGAACCTTTCACATAACCCTCAACCAACTCGTTAATTTCGGCTTCGGACAAGGCCTGACCGCTGCGCTTTTTTAAAATCAGGTCATAGGTTCTCATATGAGCATCTTTCACCACCTGACACCGGTCTATAAACAAAACCTTCAATATTGAAGCAGGTCTTTTTGATAAGCCTGAGCTTATAAACCTTCCCCAAAGATCAATAAACGGTAATCATATCGGTGATATTATCAAAGATGGCCTGGCCGATACCGCTTATCTCCATTATATCTTCTTTGGCCTTGAAATAGCCATGTTTTTCCCTGTGTTCAATGATCTGGGCGGCGCGCACCTCCCCGATACCGGGCAGGGAGGTCAGCTCGGCAGCGGAAGCCCGGTTGATATTAATCAGGCCCGGAGTCCCCTTTTCGGCAGCCGGCGGTTTTTCACCAATCCGGGAAACATAAACCTGCTCCCCGTCAAAAAGAGGCCTGGCCTGGTTCAGGCCTTCCCGGTCGGCCTCTTCGGTAAAACCTCCTCCCAGCTCCAACAGTTCATATACCCTCGATCCTTCCGCCAGCTGGTAGACTCCCGGTTTGTTTACCGCCCCGACCAGGTGGACCGAAATCAATACCGGTTCAGCTTCTTTGGCCGGCTGCAAGGCTGATTCGGCGCTGTCCACCCGGCTTATTTCCGAATTCGGACCCCTGTGGATATGGGCTGCCCGCCATGCTCCTCCGCTAACTAAAAGCAGGACCAGTACTCCCAAAATTATTTTCTCGCGAACCGTAATTTTCCCTTCCAATGATCATCCATCCTCCGAGATTTATGTTTAATTATACTAATTTATAAATAATTCTCCCTGTTATTGCTATATCCTGCTTCCGCTCGATAAAATAATTCAGCAGCCCCGGAGCAGTTCAAAATGATGGGGTTTTATTTTGGGAGGCTCAAAAAAATTTCGGAAGCATAATCCAGGCTTTTTCAGGCTTCAAAGGCATAGGTCCAGGCAGGGTATCATAATATTTTGCACATAAAAATCCCGGAGCCCAAGGCAGGGCACCGGGACCATAAATCATACAGGCTCAGATCTTCTGAGAGCTGAGGTTACTACTTATCCTCAGCTTCTTCTTTTTTTTCTTCTTCAGGGACATTAATACCCTGAACATTAATATTAATCGCTTCCACTGTCAAGCCGGTTGTCTTCTCTACATTGGTGCGGATTTCTTTTTTCAACTTATCGGTAGATTCTACTATCGATTTTCCATATTCAACGATTACGTTTAAATCTATGGTAATTCTGTCTTCATTTACATCCACCTTGATTCCCCTGGTCATATCGCGGCGGCCCAGCCTTTCGGCAATACCACCTACTACACCACCGCTCAGATCGGCAATGCCGGGAATGTCGCTGGAAATAATGCTTGCTATTACCGCAATTACTTCTGCAGATATTCTAACGCTGTCCCCTTCTTTTGAAGGATCCGGCTTCAATACAGCTTCACCACTTCCCCCTGTTTTAACATCTTTTTTGCCTTTTTTTTCTTCTTCAGCCATCACACTTTTCCTCCTTTAAGGTTTTATAAACCGGGAAACTAAGAACCGACAATGATGCCGGTTATGCCAGACCTAGTAATGTCAACATAAGAGTTATCCAGAAACCCGGGGCTTACTAGCAAGTTATTGACTTATTAATATACATTATAAAACCTGAATATAGATCTGTCAAGGTTAGCACATCAATTTTACTATTTTTTCCTAATTGACAGAAATATTAACGGGCTACGATATTGACCAGCTTGTTGGGAACAGTGATCACCTTGACAATCTCTTTGTCCTCCAGCAGTTCGCCAATGCGGTCGCCGCTGCGCGCTGCTTCGATGAGCTGATCTTCGGGACAGTCGGTGGGGACGGTGATTCTGCCGCGCACCTTGCCGTTGATCTGGATCACTACCTCGACCTGGTCGACCTCAAGCATTTTGGGATCATAAGTCGGCCAGCACTGACGGTGCACACTTCCTTCACCGCCCAATAACTCCCACCCTTCTTCGGCAAGATGAGGGGCAAAGGGGGCCAACAGGATCACTGTTTTTTCAAGAACTTCTCGCAGTATCCCGTGGTTGTAGTTTTCTGTCTTAACCGCCTGCCGGTAAGCATAAATGGCATTAACCAGCTCCATAATAGCACTAATAGCGGTATTAAAGTTAAAGCGCTCCTCGATATCGACGCTTACTTTTTTAATGGCGGCATGCAGACTGCGCTGCAGCTCCGCTTCATGATCTCCTTCTGCCGGTGTCACGGCTCCGGCATCTATTTCTTCAACATAATCTGCGACCAGGCGCCACACCCGGCGCAAAAAACGGTGACAACCTTCCACCCCCTGGTCGCTCCAATCCAGATCTTTTTCCGGGGGCGAGGCAAATAATATGAAGAGGCGCCCGGTGTCTGCGCCGAAACGTTCGACAATCTCATCGGGTGTAACCACATTGCCCTTGGACTTGGACATTTTAGCGCCGTCCTTGTAAACCATGCCCTGGGCCAGGAGCCTGTTGAAGGGCTCATTTGCCTTGATCATGCCGGTATCATAAAGGACCTTGGTAAAAAAGCGGGCATAAAGGAGGTGAAGGACGGCATGTTCGATACCGCCTATATACTGATCTACAGGCATCCAGTAACCGGCATCATCGGGATCAAAGGGAGCATAGTCGCAGTTCGGACTGGTGAAGCGCAGAAAATACCATGATGAACAGATGAAAGTGTCCATGGTATCTGTTTCACGGGCAGCATCCCCTCCGCATTGCGGGCATTTGGTCTGCACAAAATCAGGATAATGGGAAAGGCTGGGCACCCGGTTTCCGGACAGTTCCACTTCGAGCGGCAGTTTCACCGGCAGGTCTGATTCCGGGACCGGTAGAGGGCCGCATTTGTCGCAGTTAATAATCGGTATTGGTGTCCCCCAGTAGCGCTGCCGCGAGATCAGCCAGTCCCGGATCCGGTAAGTAACCCGGAATTGGCCAAGGCCCTGTTCTTCCAGGTATTGAGTAACTTTCTTAATCCCTTCCCTGCTATTTGTCCCATTGAAAGAACCGGAGTTGACCATATAACCTTCGTCAACCCAGGCTTCTTGCATGGTCTCTCCTGTCAGCTCTTCTTGATCTTCCGGCTGAATGACCACCCTGATCGGCAGGTCATATTTTTTGGCAAATTCGAAATCCCTGTGATCATGGGCCGGAACCCCCATCACCGCCCCTGTCCCGTAAGCCATCAGGACATAATTGCCGACCAGGATCGGCACTTCTTCTCCGTTTACCGGGTTTACAGCGTAACGTCCGGTAAAGTGCCCGATTTTTGGCGCTTCTTCCGAGGTCCGGTCAATTTCACTTTCCCGCCTGGTCCTGGCCACAAAGTCAAGCACTTCCTCTTCCCGGTCGGTATCGGTTACAAGGGGCCTGACCAGTGGATGTTCGGGGGCTAAAACCATATATGTAACCCCAAAAAGAGTATCGGGGCGGGTGGTAAAAGTGCGGATTTCTTCCCGGGGAAAATCTTTGACCTGAAAAGTAATTTCACTGCCCTCGCTGCGGCCGATCCAGTTTTTCTGCATTAATTTAACCCGCTCCGGCCAGCCTGTAAGTTGTTCCAGATCGTTGAGCAGCCTCTCAGCGTAATTGGTAATACGCAAAAACCACTGCTCCAGTTCCCTGGTTTCCACGCCAGACGAACAGCGCCAGCACAGGCCCTTTTCGACCTGCTCATTGGCCAGGACCGTGGCACAGGTCTCACACCAGTTGACATCGGATTTCTTTTTGTAAGCCAGGCCTCTTTTATACATCAGTATAAAAAGCCACTGCGACCAGCGGTAGTAATCGGGCGAGGAAGTGTTAATTTCCCTGTGCCAGTCATAGCTAACCCCCAGCCGAATCTGCTGTTTTTTCATGTGATCAATATTGCGGGCGGTCCATTCCGCCGGGTTGACATTATTTTCGATGGCGGCATTTTCAGCGGGCAGGCCGAAGGCATCCCAGCCCATGGGATGGATGACGTTGTAATCCCGCATCCGCAGGTAGCGGGCCAGAACATCGCCGATAGAATAAACCCGCATATGGCCCATGTGCAGTTTACCGGACGGATAGGGGAACATTTCCAAAACGTAGTACTTGGTTTTTGAACTGTCTGCCTTTGATCTGTAAGAATCCTGCTCTTCCCATAATTTCTGCCATTTTTCTTCGATCTCAGGTGCATTGTACGTTTTCATTGCCCATTTACCCCCATATTGAATAAAAAAATCCGCCCTCTTTAAGGGGCGGAATTATACCCGCGGTACCACCCTTATTGGTGAAAAATGGTGGAGCTGGCGGGAGTTGAACCCGCGGCCTCTTCCATGCCAAGGAAGCGCGCTCCCACTGCGCCACAGCCCCCCGTTTATTACCCGCTCAAACCGTTAACGCCGGCCTTACGGCAGCGGCTAACTGCAGTTCACCACTGCTTCTCCGGGACGAGTTCAGCAGTTTTGCCTGCCGGGTTTCACCAGGTTCCGGCTCTCTGAAAAACATTACTGCTTACTGCTTCCCTTCATCAAAATCTATAGGGCACCTCGAGTACATTTAACATTATATGCATGGCCTATATTCTTGTCAATAGCAGCTTCAAATTTACGGTTCAATCATAACCCATCTTAGCCGCCTATATCAACCCGGTAAGAACTGCCCGACTGCATATCAATAATCAGGAGCTGATCTTCAGATAAAAGACCTTCTAGATCAGCCAGCAGCTTAACCGCTTCTGCGGCTTGAAATGCGGCCAACATAGCCGGAGTAAAAGCCGGGTTGCCAAGCTTGACCTCCACCCCCTGGCTGGCCCCGCTTTCCTTAAGGTTGCCGTAGATTGTCGAAAGCAGAGGGCGATCCGGCCTGATCACCGCTACCTGCCCTATAAATCCGGCGATAGCGCCGTGAATCATGGCAATTTTTAACTGCCCGCAGACTTCTTCCACAGCAAAGCGGGAAGGCAGGTTGTCAAGACAGTCAATAACCAGGTGGCAGTCTGAAAACAGTTCGGACATGTTGTCGCGTTCTCCACGGCAGTGATAAGCTTTTATTTCGATTGCGCTGTTAATGCTTGATACCCGCCAGTGTGCTTCATCGGCTTTAGATCTTCCCATTGTCGATTCGTTAGCCAGCAGCTGACGATTAAGGTTGCTGTCTGAAAAGGTATCTCCGTCTATGACTACCAGTCTGCCCACACCCATCCGGGCCAGAAGTTCAAGGACAAATCCCCCCAAACCGCCGGCCCCAACCACCCCAACCGAAGAGCTTAGCAGTTTTTTTTGGCCTTCAATACCCAGGCTTCCCATACTGCGCTGGTAACGCTCCGGGATTACTGCAGCCTCCAGGGCGGCAATCTCGACAAGGCGGCCGGCCAGGCTATAGTCCCTCGCTATAAACCCGGTAGCGGCCAGCGAGAGGCTCATATATTTTTCTCCCGCCGGGTTGACTTTTTCCGAAGCTGCTTCCAATACAGCCTTATGGAGAGCCTTATTTTTCATTCTAATTTCACCTTCTGCCGGCAGATCCTCTAATCACTGGTAAGAAAGGAGTCGCCTTTTTCTTCGTCCAGCTTGATCCGGGGCGCCTCGGACCAGAGCCTTTCCAGGTCGTAAAAATCCCTTGATTCAGGCTGAAAGATATGAATAACCACTGATCCGTAATCAAGGACAACCCACCACCCTTCACGGTAACCTTCAATCCGTGAAGCGTGGTAACCCGCTTTTTTCAGCTTTTCTTTAAGGTGATCGCAAATGGCGTGGACCTGAACCGCCGATCCCCCGGTTCCGATTATAAAATAATCGGCTATAATCGATATTTTTCCCACTTCCAGCAGACGCATATCCTGCGTTTTCTTTTCTGCTGCCAGTTTAACGGCCATCGAAGCTAATTCCCGGGAGCCGCTGTCTGGTTCCCGTGTCAAATATAATCACCTCCCTGTTGAAAACCTGGCTTACATCCTGATCAGTCCCCGTTAATAAGGGTATTAATCGTTCTGGATTAAAGAACGCTTTTCCCCTGTCCTGTCTCTTTGCAGCGCCACCAGTTCGTTGCGGAAAGCAACCGAGCGCGGGTGCAGCATCAGCCCTCTATCCAGCACTGATTTAATGGCAAACTCAACTGCTTCCAATAAGGCCTGCTCCAGATTCTCGACGGCCACTCGCCTGATCCTGTCGGCAGCCGGGAAGTCCCTTCCTGTTTCGATGTAATCGGCCAGGTAAATTACTTTTTCCAGCCTGCTCATCCTGCTGCGGCCGGTCGTGTGGTAAGCTACAGCCCGGAGGATTTTCGGATCTGTTATAATTGATTCTTTTTTGAGCAGAGCAGCCCCTACCGGAGCATGCAGCAGGCGGGACTCCCGGCGGGTCACAGGATCCAGGGGCAGACCCAATTGATCGGCTATTTTCAGTAGTTCCCGGCCGGAAAAACGTTTTCCATAGTCATGAACAATTCCGGCCAGATAAGCTTGATCTTTATCGGCTTGATAACGTTCCGCCAACTCAAAAGCGGCTTCAGCCACCCCCAGGGAATGTTTATAAAGCTCGTGATCAAGCTTATCCCGCATCAATTCTTTATAGCGCTCAGGTGCCATTGGATAGTCCCGGCTTCTTAACAATAGTTTGACTAAAAACCTGCCTGTCAATTAATTTAAGATAATGAACAAATAAATTCAAATCTTACTGTTCCCGCGGTTTTGCTTCGTTAACAACCAGCTTGCGCCCGTCCAGATCGGTACCATTGGTCTTTTCCATAATTTCTTCCATTTGGTCTTCATTAACCTCGACAAAACCATAACCGCGGGAGCGTCCGGTAGCCCGTTCCGTAATAATCCGGCACTCCAGCACTTCACCAAACTCCGAAAAAAACTTTTCCAAATCGTCTTCTTTGGTACTCCAGGGAATGTTGCCTACATACAAAGTTTTTACCATTAACTTAACACCTCCGCTTATATTATAACCTATTTACAGGTTAACAAAACCGCTAATCAATAACCGGATAGATAAAGGCCGTGCTTTTTAATATACTGTTCTACCGGTTCCGGGGTTAAATACTTGATAGTCTTACCCAGGGCCACCCGTTCCCTGATGTATGTTGAAGATACGGCCAGGGCCGGAATTTCCAGCAGGTGAACTTTGTTTACCATGGTAGGGCAAGCCCGGTCCAGGGACTCCCGAAACCGGTCCAGTGAGTAACCGGGCCTGGAAACGGCAATAAAGGTACACAGCCGCAGCAGCTCCTCGTAATCCTTCCAGCTAAATATTTCCAGGATGGCATCGGCCCCGGTTATAAAGAATACCTCCGGACCTTCCTTTTCGCTGCCTGAAAAATGCCTCACGGTATCAATTGTATAGGTAGGGGTTTCTGAATTAATTTCCACTGTGGATACAAAGAAGAAAGGATTGGACATGACGGCCAGGGATGTCATCAGGTAGCGGTGTTCGGGAAGGGATATTTTTTCTTTTTCCTTGTGGGGAGGATTGCCCGTGGGCACAAAAACCACATAATCAAGCTTAAACTGCTGTCTTGCTTCTTCGGCGGTAACCAGGTGCCCCATATGAATGGGATCAAAAGTACCACCCATCAGCCCGATAGTTATATTGATAGCATTACCATTGTTGCGGAAAAAAAACAATACAGGCAACTCCTCATCCTTTTATTCGTAGAAATAAAACTCTTCGCTGCCTATACGCACAGTATCGCCTTCCTTGATCCCTTTTTTCTTTAATTCCTTATCCAGGCCGATTTTGCGGATAAAATTCTGAAAGCGCTGCAAAGCTTCTTCATTCTCGAAATCAGTTTTTGCGGCCATTCTTTCTAGAGCGGTGCCCCTGACCTGGCAAATTCCGTCAGCAAATTCTACTTTCAGGGGTTCCCCGGTGATCTCTTCCAAACGGATTTCCTCTTCGGTTGCAACCACCGGGCTTTCCCTGGCTATTTCATTTACCCGCCGGTATAAAAAGCGGGTCAACTCTTCAAGGCCTTCACCGGTAGCGGCCGAAATGCCAAAAACCGGGATGCCGTCTCCATTTGATACGGTAATTTCTCGCTGTAATCTTTCAAGTTCCTTTTCGGCCCCGGTAAGGTCCAGTTTATTACCGGCCACAACTAGAGGATACTCTGCAAGCAGAGGGCTGTAAGCTTCCAGTTCATTTTTAAGCATCCGGTAAGCTTGACCCGGCCCGGGTTGAAACTCCGGCGTCAGATCGATCAAAAACAGCAGGAGCAGGTTCCTCTCTATATGCCGCAAAAAACGATGTCCTAACCCGGCTCCCCGGTGAGCCCCTTCTATTAGCCCGGGCAGGTCGGCCATAATGAAACTACCCTCATCACCAACTTTAACCATACCCAAGTTGGGGGTCAGGGTAGTGAAGGGATAAGAGTCAACTTTTGGCTTGGCAGCAGAAATCCTGCTCAATAACGTTGATTTGCCCGCATTGGGCAACCCGACCAGGCCAACCTGGGCCATCAATTTAAGCTCGAGCTTGATTGTTTTTTCTTCACCCGGCAGCCCTTTTTCAGCCAGCCGGGGCACACGGCGCCTGGACGTGGCAAAGCGCGCATTCCCCTTGCCGCCCTTTCCACCCCTGGCAATCAGCACTTTTTGGCCGGGAAAGGTCAGGTCGGCCAGGACATTACCATTTGCATCCCGAATAAGCGTGCCCGGAGGGACCGGAACAAGTAAATCCTCACCCCTGGCACCAAGCTGGTTCTTTCTTTGACCGTGGGCACCGTTTTCGGCTTTAAGCAAGCGCCGGTAACTAAGGTCCAGGAAACTGTGCCTGGAAGGATCGGCCCAAAGATAAACACTGCCGCCATCCCCCCCGTCGCCACCGTCAGGCCCGCCCCTGGGCACATACTTTTCCCTTCGGAACGAGACTGCGCCATTTCCTCCTCGGCCTCCGCGCACAACAAGCTCTAACTCATCTACGAACATTATCCAAAAATCACCTGCAGCGCTGCCAGTCAAGTAAGGTCTATATTAAACAAAGGCCCGGGTTTCACCCCGGACCGTTTAAACTAGTTAACCGCCGCTTCTTCCACCGGCAGTACACTAACCTGCTTTTTGGCACGATTGGTATGGTCAAAAACTACCCGGCCGTCAGCCTTGGCAAATAATGTATCGTCTCCGCCCTTACCGACGTTAATACCCGGATGAAACTTAGTGCCTCTTTGTCGGACTAGAATGCTTCCGGCTTTGACCACCTGGCCGCCATAACGCTTCACGCCCAAGCGTTTCGCATTGCTGTCCCGGCCGTTGCGGGAACTACCAACACCTTTTTTATGAGCCATTTATGACACCTCTCTTTCAGGGCTGTTCTTAAGATAAAAAAGCTAAATGGTAATATTTTCAATCAAAACATCGCTGTATGGCTGGCGGTGACCCTGTTTGCGGCTGTAGTTTTTCTTCGGTTTATACTTATAAACCGTAATTTTACGGCCGCGACCATTGCTCGTTACTTTTCCTTCCACCAGGCAGTTCTCCAGGTAAGGATTGCCAACCTGCACTTCATCTTCACCTTTGCACAACAATACCCGATCAAATTTAACTTTTTCGCCTTTTTCGGCCGGCAGCTTTTCCACGCGGATGGTTTTGCCTTTCTCCACCAGGTACTGCTTACCGCCCGTTTCAATAATTGCGTACATAAACAAACCCCCTGTAAGGACTCGCCGAATCAGGTAGCCCGAGTTTTACGGGGCATTTAAGACCATCTTCGTGAGGTTTTAACCTATTGCAGAGTTTAACACGCGTACGAACCTTTGTCAATTAAATCGGGCTTTATTTTCGCTTTCTAGTACTACAATCAAAGATTAAGAGTTAAGCAGAGCCATGGGGACGGTTCGAGCGTTCCGAAGCGAAGCGTAAGCCGATGGGACGACGATGGAACTGTCCCCGTAGATTACAAAAAAAGTGTTAATTCAAGACCTGACCCCACCATGTTCTTGACCCCACCATGTTCATCCGGAACAACCAAAAAAATTTTTTCCCAACCCTTGACGGTATTCCCAGCTTGATATAAAATACACATAAATCACAACTTAATAATTACCTTCGATCCATTTTCCCTAAGGTTGACGGTTAAACCTGGCTAAGGGAAATG
>PWGD01000137.1 GCA_003554395.1 Syntrophomonadaceae bacterium | reverse complement strand
ATTACTACCGCTATTTTCATCCCGGGCCCCTGGAACAGGAAGATTACGGGACCGACGTGGAGATGCTGCAGGAGATGCTGGCCCAGCTGGGCTACGAAGTGGAAAGCAGCGGTTATTTCGAAGATCGGACCGCCCGGGCCCTGAGCGATTTCCAGGTTGATGCCGGGATCGCTCCCAGCGGGGAATTTGATGACTCAACCTGGGTCGAGCTGCGCGAAGCCCTTGATATTGCCTCTCGTGAACAGGACGGGCAGCTCAATTTCGGGCTGGAACTGCTGCAGGATCCCGCTTTATGGCGTAATATGGGGGGAACCGAGTAATTTATGGAACTTTTTTTTGAAATCAGCCAGATCTTTGCCACCACTTTCGCGGTTGCCTTGGTGATGCCCATTTTCTGGATAGTGCTTTTCCTGGTCTACCTGCAGTACAGGCGCCAGGCGGCGACCGAGCAAAAACTTTTTGGCCGCCCTATCAACCGGGTCGGTTGGCAGATGCTGACCTCGATCGGGCTGGGGCTGGTGGGCGGTTTTGCGGCCAGCGCCGTTTTGGTCTTCATGGGCCTTTCCCTGGAGCAGATTGGACTGTACTTCATCTGGCCCGTGGCCCTGCTGCTGCTGCTGATCAATCCCCGCTACCTGTGTTTTTCTTATGCCGGCGGGATAGTGGCGGTTGCGGTTCTATTGACCCGCCATCTCCTGCTGCCCCTGTTTCCGGGGCTGGAGGAAATTATTGTTTTCGAGTACCTGCTGCGGGTCCATATCCCGGCCCTGCTGGTCCTGATCGGGCTGCTCCACCTGGTGGAAGCCTTCTTGATCTATACCGGGGGGCACCGGGGCAGCAGTCCCATTTACCTGAAACAGGATGACGGTGAAGTGGTAGGGGCTTTTTCTTTGCAGCGCTTCTGGCCCCTGCCCCTGGTGGCCCTGCTGGTAACCCTGGTGGCCGAACCGGAAATTGTGGGCGTCAGCATGCCGCAGTGGTGGCCTATTCTGCAGCCGGCCCTGCAGCCCGGCGAAGGCCAGAGCCTGCAGTTTATGGTCGTGCCGGTGGCCGCCGGTCTCGGCTACGCCGACATGGCCCTTTCTTCGACCCCGCGGCAGCGCACTGCATTTTCTGCCAAATGGCTGGCTGTTTACAGCGTGGTCCTGCTGATCCTGGCCGTGAGCGCGGAATATTTCCCGCTCCTGGCTTTACCCGGCGTTATATTTGCCCCCCTGGGCCACGAGTTCCTAATTTTATTCGGCAAGGGCGAGGAGCAGAACCGGCCCCTCCGCTACCGCCAGGAGGGCTCAGCAGGGGCATCTATAATGATGGTTTTGCCTGATTCGAAGGCCGCTGAAGCAGGCCTCCGCCAGGATGATCTGATTTTAAAAGTAAACGGCGATCCGGTCGGCGACAGCCGGGACCTGCTGGAAAAAATTGAGGCCAGCTATTTTATGGTCCTGCTGGACGGCCTGCGCGAGGGAGAGCCTTTTTCGGCGGTTTTGAAAAAGCAGAGCCGGGAAGGGGAAAGCGCCGGCAGTTTACTGGAGGGCCGGGTCAGTTCCTACCACTCCCAATATGCCATGCTGCACCGGAGCGCGGCCCTGGGCTTGATTCCGGTCCCCCCTCCCGATTCGCCGGTTTACCTTGAAGTCCGCAAACCGGACCCGCTAGCCCGCTTTAAGGGCCTGGGCAAAAAATTAAGCCGGCGCCGGGCCGGATCGGGGAGCCCGTCCGGCCCGGATCGGGGTTTGTAGGGGGAGCGGATTGGGATCGGTTTTGGTTTATACCGGGAGCAGATTGGCAGCGCTACCCGCCCATTAACTATGTTATAATGATAACTGTGATTATTGCTTTTAAGGCCCTTAACCCTAAACTTATACGCAAATTTGGCAAGACTTTTTTAGCGATCCCGGGTACGCCGATCTGCACTGTGTTTAGAAGGATTCATTTTAAAAACCAACTGGTATGGAACTGGCTTGTCCGGCTGAGGGACAAACAAGCCGCTGAACGGGAGGTGTTTTGATGGCCGTCAGCAGTGGCTTTAAAATTAGATCCGATTACAGGCCCACCGGCGATCAGCCGGAGGCTATAGAAACCCTGGTGCAAGGTTTACACCGGGGTTCTCGTTACCAGACCCTCCTTGGGGTAACAGGGTCCGGGAAAACATTTACTGTTGCCAACGTCATCGAGAGGGTCCAGCGCCCCACCCTGGTCATGGCGCCCAATAAAATCCTGGCCGCCCAGCTCTGCAGTGAGTTCAAGGAGCTCTTTCCGGACAATGCGGTCGAGTATTTTATCAGCTATTACGATTATTACCAGCCGGAAGCCTATATCCCCCAGAGCGACACCTATATCGAGAAAGACTCCTCGATTAACGATGAGATCGACAAACTGCGCCACTCGGCCACCAGCGCCCTGCTGGAGCGCCCCGATGTCATTATCGTCGCTTCCGTATCCTGCATTTACGGGCTCGGTTCGCCCAGCGAATACATGGAGCAGGTGCTTTCGCTGCGTCCGGGAGCCAGGATCGGCCGCGATGAAATAATCGGCCGCCTGGTCGACATCCATTACCAGCGCAACGAGATCGATTTTCACCGCGGCACCTTCCGGGTCAGGGGCGATGTGATCGAAATTATCCCCGCTTCATTTTCCGAGTCCGCCATCCGGGTGGAGCTTTTCGGGGACGAGATTGAAAGGCTCCGGGAAGTAGACCTGCTCAGCGGCAAAGTGACCGGCGAGCGGGCCCATGCCGCCATCTTCCCGGCCACCCACTACGTGACCGCCCCCGACCAGCTGCAGCGGGCGGTGGCCGGGATCGAGGCGGAACTGCAGCAGCAGCTGGCCCGCTTCAAGCGGGAAGACAAACTGCTCGAAGCCCAGCGCCTGGAGCAGAGGACCCTCTTCGATTTGGAGATGCTCCAGGAGATCGGTTTTTGCAGCGGCATTGAAAACTATTCGCGGCACCTGGACGGGAGGCCGCCGGGCAGCCGCCCGGCTACCCTGATGGATTACTTCCCGCCGGAGATGCTGGTCGTTATCGACGAGTCCCATATTACCATCCCCCAGATTAACGGGATGTACCGGGGGGACATGTCAAGGAAGACCACCCTGGTGGAGCACGGCTTCAGGTTGCCCTCGGCCCTGGACAACCGCCCGCTGCGCTTCGGGGAATTTGAAGACCTGGTCAACCAGGCCCTCCTGATTTCGGCCACCCCGGGGCCCTGGGAGCTGGAGCACAGCGACGAAGTGGTGGAGCAGATCATCCGGCCCACGGGACTGCCCGACCCGGAGGTGGAAGTCAGGCCCGCCGTGGGGCAGGTCGACGATCTATACGGGGAGATCAGGGCCAGGGCCGAAGCGAAGCAGCGGGTTCTGGTGACGACCCTGACCAAGCGGATGGCCGAAGACCTGACCGATTATTACCGCAACATGGGTTTAAAAGTGCGCTACATGCACTCTGAGATCGACGCCCTGGAGCGGATGACCATTATCAGGGGCCTGCGGCTGGGGGAATTTGATGTCTTGATCGGAATCAACCTCCTCCGCGAGGGCCTCGACCTGCCGGAAGTGACCCTGGTCGCCATCCTCGATGCCGACAAGGAGGGGTTCCTGCGCTCGGACCGCTCCCTGATCCAGACCATCGGACGCACCGCCCGCAATATCGAGGGCCGGGTGATCATGTACGCCGAGGAAATGACTGCTTCCATGCAGCGCGCCATTGACGAAACGGAGCGCCGGCGCCAGAAACAGCTGGCCTACAACGAGCAGCACAACATCCCCCCGCAGAGCATCATCAAGCCGATCCGGGCCTTGATCGAGGCCACGGCGGTAACCGAAGAGACAGAGGTTTATGACGCGGAAGATCTTAAGAAAATAGACCATAACAAACGCCGCCGCATGATCAAAGAACTGCGCCGGGAAATGAACAAAGCTTCCAGGGAACTGGCCTTTGAAAAAGCGGCCGAACTGCGGGACATGATTTTCGAACTGGAAAAAGATGCCTAACCAGACACGGGGACGCTTCGGGTGACAGGCTATAGGTTGACAAGGGAACGTTTCAAGTGGTTGTTAAAATGCCTAAACCTGACTGGGGAAACGTCCCCCTGGCCGGGCTAAGGGCCCGGGGCTGCCCGGGGCTGGAAAGGTATGGCTGAGACCTGAACATGACAGATGAAGCGTCCCCCTGTCACCCCCGGCGGGGGCTTGAAACTACAACAAAGAGGTGACTAATTTGTCGGCAGGAGAAATAATTATCCGCGGGGCGCGGGAACATAACCTGAAGAATATCGACCTGGAGCTGCCCCGCAACAAATACATAGTATTTACCGGCCTGAGCGGTTCGGGCAAGTCTTCCCTGGCGTTCGATACCCTTTATGCCGAGGGCCAGCGGCGCTACGTGGAATCGCTTTCGGCTTATGCCCGCCAGTTTTTGGGCCAGATGGAGAAGCCGGATGTGGATCAGATCGAAGGCCTTTCGCCGGCCATTTCCATCGACCAGAAAACCGCTTCCCGCAACCCCCGGTCCACGGTGGGCACGGTCACGGAGGTCTACGACTATATTCGCCTCCTGTTTGCCCGCATCGGCACCCCCCACTGCCCCACCTGCCAGAAGCAGATCAGCCAGCAGACGGTGCAGCAGATCGTGGACCAGGTAGCAGGGATGCCGGAGGGGACGCGGATCCAGGTTTTAGCCCCCCTGGTCAGGGGGCGTAAAGGGGAGTACGGCCGCCTATTTGATGATCTGGCCCGCAAGGGTTATGTCCGGGTCCGGGTTGACGGCGAGGTCCGGGACCTGGAAGAGGAGATCCGGCTGGACAAGCAAAAAAAGCATCACATCGAGGTGGTGGTCGACCGCCTGGTGATTAAAGAAGGGATCCAGTCCCGGCTGGCCGATTCGCTGGAAAATGCTCTCAAACTGAGCGAAGGGCTGGTTTTAATCCAGGACGTGGACGGCGGGGAACAGCTTTTCAGCGAAAATTTCGCCTGTGCCGAGTGCGGCTTCAGCTTTGAAGAGATCAGCCCGCGCATCTTTTCCTTCAACAGCCCCTACGGGGCCTGCCCCGATTGCAGCGGCCTGGGCAGCAAGGCCGAATTTTCGGCCGAGCTGGTTATTCCCTACCCCGAACTGTCGCTGCAGGAAGGCGCGGTCCACCCCTGGTCGAAAAATAGCTATTACCAGCAGTTCCTGGAGTCGGCGGCCCGGGCCTGGGGTATCGATCCCGACCTGCCTTTTAAAGACCTGCCGCCGGAGGACCAGCAAAAAATCCTCTACGGTTCGCCGGAGAAGATAAATTTCCGCTACGTCAACATGTTCAAACGGGTGCGCAACTATAAAAAGTCTTTCCCCGGGGTCCTTAAACTGATGGAGCGGCGCTACGCCTCGACCTCCTCGCAGGAGATACGGGAAGAGATGGAGCGCTTCATGCAGATCAGGCCCTGCCCCGCCTGCGGGGGGCGGAGGCTTAAGCCTTCCAGCCTGGCCGTTTTGCTGGCCGGCAGCAACATCGCTACCATTTCGGCGATGACGGTGGAGCAGGCGGCGAACTTTTTCGCCCGGCTGCAGCTCAGCGAGCGCGAAACCCATATCGCCCGCCAGGTTTTGAAAGAAATCGGGGAGCGCCTGCAGTTTCTGCGCAATGTGGGCCTGCAGTACCTGAACCTGGACCGGGGCGCCTCGACCCTGTCCGGGGGCGAGGCCCAGCGGATCAGGCTGGCCACCCAGATCGGCTCCGGTTTGACCGGGGTGATCTATATTTTAGATGAACCTTCCATCGGCCTCCACCAGCGGGATAACGCCCGCCTGATCGCCACCTTAAAGCGGCTGCGCGACCTGGGCAATACCGTCCTGGTGGTGGAGCATGATGAAGAGACGATCCGCAGCGCCGATCACCTGGTCGATATCGGGCCGGGCGCGGGCGCGGCCGGTGGAAAAATAGTGGCCCAGGGCACGGTGGAAGAGATAGAGGCCGCCCCCGATTCCATTACCGGTGACTACCTGGCCGGGCGGCGCCAGGTCGCCCTTCCGCAAAAGAGGCGCCCCGCCAACGACCGCTGGCTCTGGATCCGCGGGGCTGAGGAGCATAACCTGAAAGCGATCGACGTCGGTATTCCCCTGGGCATGTTCGTCTGCGTCGCCGGGGTCTCCGGTTCGGGCAAAAGCACCCTGATCAACGAGATTTTAGCCCGGGCCCTGGCCCGCAAGCTGCACCGCTCCAGGGAGCAGGCCGGCAAACATCAAGGCCTGGAGGGCATTGAGCACCTGGACAAGGTCATTGTCATCGACCAGTCGCCGATCGGCCGCACCCCCCGCTCCAACCCGGCCACCTACACCGGCCTGTTTGACGGGGTCAGGGAACTCTTTGCCAGGACTCCGGAATCAAGGCGCCGCGGCTACAAGCCGGGCCGCTTCAGCTTTAACGTCAAGGGCGGCCGCTGTGAAGCCTGCCGCGGCGACGGCATCCTGCGGATTGAAATGCACTTTTTGCCCGATGTTTACGTCCCCTGCGAAGTTTGCCGGAGCAAGCGCTACAACCGGGAAACCCTGGAGGTGCGCTACAAGGAAAAAAATATTGCCGACGTCCTGGATATGACGGTCGAGGAAGCCCTTGACTTTTTCTCCGCCATTCCCAAGGTGCAGCGTAAGATGCAGCTCCTCTACGACGTCGGGCTGGGCTATATCAGGCTCGGCCAGCCGGCGACCACCCTGTCGGGCGGCGAGGCTCAGCGGGTCAAACTGGCCACCGAGCTTTCCCGCCGCAGCAACGGGCGCAGCCTCTACATCCTGGATGAGCCGACCACCGGCCTGCACCTGGACGATATCAGCAAACTTTTGCAGATCCTCGACCGCCTGGTGGACAGCGGCAATACCGTCGTCGTCATCGAACATAACCTGGAAGTGCTCAAGCGGGCCGATTACATCATCGACCTGGGGCCCGAAGGCGGGGACAAAGGGGGCCGGGTGGTGGCGGCGGGCTCCCCGGAAAAAGTGGCTTTGTGTCAAGATTCCTACACCGGGCAATGGCTGGCCGGGGTCCTGCCCCGCAGCCGTCAGACGGCGGAAACCTGAACGACGGAGAGTTAAAGCATGGACCGACAGCTGAAACAAAAAGTGCAGCAGATCCCCGCCCTTCCGGGGGTCTACCTGCTTAAAGATAAAAACGGCCGGGTCATCTACGTGGGCAAAGCCAATTCCCTGCGCCAGCGCCTCCGGTCGTACCTGGCCGAAACCGAAACCCTGTCGCCGCGCCTGCGTTCGCTGCAGGGCCGGCTGGCCGATCTTGATTACATGGTCACGGACACGGAAGTGGAGGCCCTGATCCTGGAATGCAACCTGATCAAGGAATACCGCCCCCGCTTTAATGTCAACTTAAAGGACGATAAGGATTATCCCTACCTGATCCTGACCCCCGAGCTCTATCCGCGCCTGGAACTGCTAAGGCTGTCCCAGCGGGGAGGGCGCCGCGGTCGCTATCTTCCCGAACCCGGGAAAGAGGAAAAGCGCTTCGGCCCATATACCGAAGTGCGGGCGGTGCGGGAAACGATGCGCTTTATCGGGTCCAATTTCCCCCTGCGCCGCTGCCGCCAGCCCCTGGAGGGCAGCCCCGCCTCCGAGCGCCCCTGCCTCAATTACCAAATCGGCCGCTGCCTGGCCCCCTGCCGGGGTAAAGAAGCGGTCCCGCCCGAAGAATACGCCGGGGTGGTCCGGCAGGTCGTCTTATTTTTGCAGGGCCGGCAGAACGAACTGGAAAGCGGCCTAAAAGAGCAGATGGAAGAGGCGGCCCGGAACTACCGTTTTGAAGAAGCGGCCCTGCTGCGCGATCGCCTTCAAGCCCTGCAGCGGGTGTCCGGGCAGCAGCAGAAAATGACCCTGGGCCAGGAGAAGGCCGAGCGGGACGTCCTGGCCCTGGCCCGGCGCGGGGACCGGGCGGCGGTTCACCTCTTCCGGATCCGCGGCGGCAAGCTGCTCAGCCAGGAACATTTTCCCCTCACCGGGGCCGAGGAGGCCGGCGACGACGAAGCTATGGCTTCCTTTATCAAGTCTTACTACAACCGGGCCGAAAGCGTGCCCCCGCACCTTGTCGCCTCCCATCCGCCCGCCGAGGCCGACCTGCTGCAGCAGTGGCTGCAGGTAAAAGCCGGTCGGAAGGTGGACCTGCGCGTGCCGGCGCGCGGCCGGCTAAAAAAGCTGGTCGAACTGGCCCGGCGCAACTGCAGCCTGCGCCTGGAAGAAGAGGAGGAGCAGCGGATCCGGAGGACAGAACAGCCCCTGGCAGAGCTGGGGCGCCTGGTAAGCCTGGAGGGGCCCCCGGAGCGGATCGAGGGCTTTGACATCTCCCACCTGCGCGGCGGCGAGCCGGTAGGGGCCATGGTCGTATTTCAGGCCGGCGAGCCTGCTAAAGGGGGTTACCGCCGTTTCAATATCCGCACGGCCCGGCCCGGCGACGATTACGGCGCCCTGCAGGAGGCCCTGCAGAGAAGGGCCGGGCAGGAGGACTGGCCCCGTCCTGATCTGATCCTGATCGACGGCGGAAGGGGCCAGCTCGGAGCGGCCCGGGAGGCGCTCAGCGGCACCGCCCTGCAGGAGGTGCCCCTGGCCGCCCTGGCCAAGGATCCCGACCGGCTCTATTTGGAAGGATCGGTCCTGCCGGTGCGCCTGGACCCCAATAATCCCCTGCTCCAGATGCTGCAGCGCATCCGCGACGAAGTGCACCGCTTTGCCATCGGGGGGCACCGCAGCAGGCGGGTCCGCAGCAGCATCCGCTCCCGGCTGGAGGCAATTTTTGGGGTGGGGCCGGCCCGGCGAACAGCCCTGCTCAGGCATTTCGGAAGCGCCGCAGAGGTGGAAAAAGCTTCGGTGGAACAGCTGGCCGAGGTCCCGGGCATCAGCAGCGCCCTGGCCCAAACCATCCACCGGGGCCTGCGCGGCGGGGAGAAGTGAGCCCGCTTTCCTGCCCCACCCCGGCGGCCCGCTTTCAGGGTTTGCTACCGGGGCCCGCTGTTGGGGGGAACTAAAAAGAATCGGCCCGTTATGTTATACTATCCTTGAGGTGGTCCTAGATGCGTTTCCGTTTGATTGCTGCGGATTTAGATTATACCCTGCTCGATGAAAACTCAGAAATTTCGGCCCGGAACCGGGAAGCCATTCAAAAGGCGGTTGCCCGGGGGGTCAAGTTTATCATTGCCACCGGGCGCACCTTCAAAACCAGCGTCGCCTACATGGATGCTTTAGGCCTCCCCTGCGACTGGCCGCTGATCAATTACCACGGGGCGATGGTCAAAACGGCCCGCAGCGGTAAAGTAATCGATCACCGGCCCCTGGACAACCGCCTCGCCATCGAGGTAATAAATAAAATTCACGACCAGGGTTTGCACATCAGTATGTTTATCGGCGACCACCTCTATGTGAGGGAAGAAAACGAGCATACCCGCTATTACCAGACCCTGACCAACCTGGAACTGCGGGCGGTGGGGGATTTGGCCCAATTTTTAGCCCATAAAAAGGTCAACCCGACCAAGTTGAGCGTCATTTCCTGGGACGGCCGCATAGATCAAGTGGAGCCCAACTTGAAAGCATCTTACGACGGGGAGCTCTCCATCCTCCAGTCCCGGCCCTATTTCCTGGAGATTACCGACAAGAGGGCCACCAAGGGCCAGGCCCTGCGCTGGGTGGCCGAACGGGAGGGCATCAAGGCCGAAGAAGTGATGGCCTTCGGAGACGGTTACAACGATCTCGACATGCTTGATTACGCCGGACTGGGGGTGGCGGTGGCCAACGCCAAGCCGGAAGTCTTGAAAGCGGCGGCCCTGGTTACCGCCCCGCACGACGAGGACGGGGTTGCTGAAATCATTGAAAAGTACGTCCTCAACCACCGGCCCGCCCCGGGGAACAACCCCCCCGCTTTCGATCAGGCCGGGGATCAAAGGGAGCCTTAAGCAGGGCCAAAGAGAAACCAAACCGGTCTGCCGGGGCGAAACCTCGACAAATCCAGGGGCAGCGAAAAATGGTCAGACGGCGGGCCTTCAAACCTGCGGGTCTGGCCTGTTTAAGGAGGACTGGTTGAAATCAGCGCCAACGATGAATCGATCCGCCTGATCATTATTACAGGCCTTTCCGGCGCCGGCAAAAGCCACGCCCTGAATTGTTTTGAAGACCTGGGCTATTACTGCGTGGACAACATGCCCCCGTCCCTGATATCCAAGTTCGCCGATCTCTTTGTGCAGTCGGAAAACAAGAAAGTGGCCCTGGTCTGCGACCTGCGGGGAGGCACTTTTTTCGAGGATCTGTTTGAATCCCTGCAGGAGCTGGACCAAAGGGGCATTGATTACGAGGTCCTCTACCTGGCGGCCGAAGAGAGCGTCTTAATCCGCCGCTTTAAAGAGACCCGGAGGCGCCATCCCATGGCCGGCTTCAGCCTGCCGGAGGCGATCCAGAAAGAAAGGGAAGCCCTGAGCGAACTGCGGGGCAAGGCCAACCGGGAAATCGATACCTCATACCTGAAGCCCTGGGAGCTGAAAGCTAAAATAGTGGAGTTCTATGAGCCCGAGCTGCGGGACAAGAACATGCAAATCAGGATTGTTTCTTTCGGCTTCAAATACGGCCTGCCGCCCCATTCCGACCTGGTTTTCGACGTCCGCTTTTTGCCCAATCCCCATTACGTGGAGCACCTGGCTCCCCTCAGCGGCGACGACGATCAGGTCAAGGAATACCTGTGGCGGTGGCCGGAGACGAAGGAATATTTTGATAAACTGCAAGACCTGCTCGCATTTTCGATCCCCTTTTATGTTAAGGAAGGCAAGGCCAGCCTGGTCATCTCCATCGGCTGCACCGGCGGCAAGCACCGCTCCGTGGTCATCGCCGACCAGATCGGGCAGGCCCTGGGTTCCCGCTTTAATCTCTCGGTCGAGCACCGGGACATTTATAAACAATGACAGGAGGCTGGAAAATTTGTCTTTAACCAGGCAGGTCAAACAGGAACTGGCCAGGTTGGAGGAAACCCTGGCCTGCTGCGGGTCCTGGGAATTAAAAGCCCTCCTGCTCCGAAACGGCTATTACAGCCTCCGCCGCAATACCCATGCCCTGGTTATAGCCGTCGATAACAGCGCCGTGGCCCGGCGGCTGTTCAACCTGCTCCGGCAGGCCGGAGTGGAGCTGCCTTCCATCGTCCGGGAGCAGGAAAAAAGGCTGGATAAAAACCGCTTCATGGTCCGGGTAACGGGCCGGGAGCAGATCGACGCCCTCCTGGTTTACCTGGATCTGAAGGAAGCGGGCCGCCTCCTGAGCCTGCCCCGCCTGCCCACGGCGATCCCGAAAAGAAACTGCTGCCGCCGGGCTTTCCTGCGGGGCGCTTTTTTGGCCGGGGGCAGTATCAGCATTAGCAGGCGTTCCGGCTACCACCTGGAGATCAACTGCGGCGGCACGGAAGATGCCCGGGTCTACCGGAAGCTCCTCGGGTTTTTTAACCTGGACGCCCCCTACCGGCTGCGCGATGGAACGGCCTACCTCTATTTCAAAAGCGCCGAAGCCATTGCCGATTTCCTGCGCATCATCGGGGCCGGCGGGACCCTGCTGGAGCTGGAAAGCATGCGCGTGGTCAGGAGCATGCGCAACCAGGTCAACCGGGTCGTAAACTGTGAAACAGCAAACCTGGAAAAGGTGGTTGCCTCCGCCCAGCAGCAGCTTGATCTGATCGACCGGGCCGAGAAAACTGTGGGCCTGGACAAACTGCCCCCTTCCCTGCGCCAGGCGGCCCTGATCAGGAAGCAGTATCCCGATGCCTCCTTAAAAGAGCTGGGCGCATTGCTCGATCCCCCCGTCAGCAAATCCGGCATGAACCACCGCTTCCGCCAGCTGAGCAAAATGTTTGCCCCTCATCAGAAGCTCCTCAGCAAAAACCGTGCCAATTACTGAAAATAGGGCAGGAAATGGTGCGGCCGTGTCGAAACATACAACATAATAGCTACATATACAGTCCCGGTCTGCAGCCCGGTCCAGGGTCCGATCTGATCTAATCTGAATCTGATCCGGCCTCGGCCTGAAGACCGGCGGCGATCTATCATGGCCGTTCCTGAGGCTGGAAAGGCGGGAGAGTTGCGGTGAAGCTCGATTACAACCTGAACCTGGAACAAACCCAAAAACTGATCATCACCCCTGAGCTGAAACTGGCCATAACTCTGCTGCAGTATTCGGCCCTGGAGCTCCAGGATCATATCGAAAAAGAGCTGGTCAACAATCCGGTCCTGGAAGTGACGGAAAACAAGGAAGAAGATAAAAGCGAAGAAGCTGAACTGGACCGGGAGCAGCCCTTAAAAGAGGAAGAGATCTACGGCAACGATTTTCCCTGGGAAGAATATTTCCGGGACATGGGCCTCGACTCACCTCCCGAGCGGAGCGGCATCGTTAAAAATGTTTCCGAAAACCAGCCCACGGTCGAAAATTGCGCCGGCATGACCGGGACCATGCTGGAAGACCTGCTCAGCCAGCTGCGCATGTTTTCGCTTACCGAGCGGCAGTACAGCCTGGCCGCCTACCTGGCCGGCAACCTGGACCGCAACGGCTACCTGCAGGGCGAACTGGAAGAGCTGGCCCCGCTGCTGGCGGTACGGGTCGAGGAGCTGGAAGAGTCCCTGCGGGTGCTCCAGAAACTGGAGCCGACCGGCATCGGCTGCCGCAGCCTGCAGGAATGCCTCTGCCTGCAGCTCAGGAAGATGGACAGCCCCCCCGGGGTGGCCCTTGAGATAGTCAAACACTACCTGCCCGCGGCGGCGGACGGCAGGTACCGCTACATCGCTTCCCGCCTCGGCTGCGATGAAAAAACAGTGCAGGAAGCGGTCGAATTTATCCGCACCCTCAACCCCAAGCCCGGCAGCGTTTACGGGGAGGGTGAGGAAACCCGCTATATTATCCCCGAGGTTATGGTGGAAAAAGTAGACGGCAAATACGTGGTGACGGGCCATGATACCAATATGCCCCAATTAACGATCAGCCCCTTTTACCAGAGGATGCTGAAAAGCGACTCCATTGATGAGCAGCTGTTTACCTTTATCCGGAATAAGATCGAAAAAGCGTACTGGCTGATTCGCAGTATCGAGCAGAGGCGGCTTACCCTGTTCAGGGTGGCCCAGCAGATTGTGGATATTCAGACCCTGTTCCTGGAACACGGGCTTAAGAAACTGAAGCCCCTTACCCTCAGGGAAGTGGCCCTTAACGTGGGGGTCCATGAATCGACGGTAAGCCGGGCTGTCGCCAACAAGTATATTCAAACTCCCCGCGGTTTGTTCCCCCTTAAATTTTTCTTTTCCAGCGGCCTGGGCGGCGAGAATGGAAGCGACCATTCCGCCCCCAGCATTAAGTGCCACCTTCGCGAAATCATTGCGGCCGAAGATGGCGCCAGGCCGCTCAGCGATAAAGCTTTGACCGAACTTCTAAATGAACGGGGCATTCAGATTTCAAGGCGGACCGTGGCCAAGTACCGGGAAGAACTGTCCATTCCCCCCTCCTACAAACGCCGGCAATCCTAAAATCCGGGATGGTGAGCATAGTTGCGGCAAAAGAAAAGTATTGAAGATGTCGAGGTAAGCGGTAAAAAAATACTGCTGCGGGCCGATTTTAACGTCCCCCTCGAAGAGGGCCGGGTAAGAGATGACGCCCGGATCAGGGCGGTGCTGCCCACCCTGGAAAATTTGCTGGACCGGGGAGCGGCCCTGGTGCTGGCCTCGCACCTGGGAAGGCCCAAAGGACGGCCCGATCCGGGGCTGAAACTGGATCCGGTAGCCGAACGGCTGGCTGAACTGCTGGGCCGGCCGGTGCGGAAGCTGGATCAGGTCGCCGGGCCCGGGGTGGCAGAAGCGATCGGAGCGCTGCAAAGCGGAGAGCTCCTGCTTTTGGAGAACCTGCGCTTTGAAAAGGGTGAAGAAAGCAACGACCGCGAATTTGCCCGGCAGCTGGCCGAACCGGTGGACCTGTTTGTCAATGATGCTTTCGGTACCGCCCACCGGGCCCACGCTTCCACGGCCGGGGTGGCCGAATTCGTTCCCGCCGTGGCCGGCCTGCTGATGAAAAAAGAAATTGAAGAGCTCTCCCGCTGCCTGGAAAACCCGCAGCGCCCGCTGACGGCTATTTTAGGGGGGGCCAAGGTTTCCGATAAAATTACGGTGATCCGCCGCTTCCTGGAGCTGGCCGATCAGCTCCTGGTCGGCGGCGGCATGGCCAACACCTTCCTGGCCGCCCGGGGCTTTGACCTGGGCGATTCCCTCTATGAAAAAGATCTTCTAAAGGAGGCTTCGTCCCTGATCGAGAGCGCCGAAAAAAGCGGCTGCCGTTTGGTTTTGCCCGTCGATTTAGTCGTAACCAGGGCCCTGGAGCCCGGCGGCGAAACCAAAACCCTGCCCCCGCAGGAGATCAGCGGGGACTGGAAGGCGGTCGATATCGGCCCCGAAACGGTTAAAACTTTCAGCCGCTACCTGTCCCAGGCGGCCATGATCGTCTGGAACGGGCCGCTCGGCGTTTTCGAGATCCCTCCCTTTGACGAAGGCACTAAGCTTGTTGCCCGGGCCATGGCCGCAAGCGAAGCCTATTCAATCGTCGGTGGCGGCGACCTGGTGGCCGCCCTGGAAGGGCTCGGCCTGGCCGGCGCAGTCGGTTTTATCAGCACCGGCGGCGGGGCCACCCTGGAGTTCTGGGAAGACAAGGAGCTGCCGGGCATCAAGGTGCTGCAGGATAAAGCCTGAACTAAGACCTGAGCCTAATGCGGGCAAGCGGGATTTTATTTACTGGAGGTCTGAACATGAACTTAATTATAGCTGCCAACTGGAAAATGCACAAAACCAGGGCTGAAACGGCTGATTTTTGCCGCGCCCTTTTAGGGGATCTGGATTACTTCGAAGGCGTGGAGGTGCTGATCTGTCCCCCCTTCACCGCCCTCTCCGCCGCGGCGGATCATATCGGCGGCAGCGCCCTCAAGCTGGGCGCCCAGAATATGCACTGGGAACAGGAAGGGGCTTTTACCGGCGAGATAGCGGGGCCCATGCTAATGGAGCTGGGCGTGGAATACGTCATCATCGGCCATTCCGAGCGGCGCCATATTATGGGCGAAGATAACCGCCAAATCCGCCTTAAACTGGAGGCGGCCCTGGAAAACGGCCTGAAGCCGATCCTGTGCGTGGGGGAAACCGAAGCGCAAAGGGAAGAGGGGTCCACTACAGGGGTGATCAAAGATCAGCTTATCGCCGCCCTGGAAGGCCTGCCCCCTGAAAAAACGGGATCGCTGGTTGTGGCCTATGAACCGGTCTGGGCCATCGGAACCGGCAAGGCGGCCCGGCCCGAAGACGCCGACGAGGCCTGCTCCCTGATCCGGGACGTGATCGGGGAAATCCTGGGCTCAGGCCCGGCTGAAAAGGTGCCCATCCAGTACGGGGGCAGCGTTAAAGAAGCCAACATCGGTTCTTTCGTGAAGCTGGCCTCCATCCAGGGCGCCCTGGTCGGAGGAGCCAGCCTGGAGGCCGATTCTTTCAGCGCTTTGATCCGGGCCGCCCGAAAGGCGGTCCAGAGTTGAACAAAATTCTTTTAATCATCCTTGACGGCTGGGGCTACAACGAAAACAGCGAGGGCAACGCCATCAAACTGGCTCAAACCCCCCACCTGGATCGTTTTTTTAAAGATTACCCCCTGGCCCTGCTTGATGCCGCCGGGGAAGCGGTCGGTTTGCCCGTAGGCCAGATGGGCAACTCTGAAGTGGGGCACCTCAACCTGGGCGCCGGCCGCATTGTTTACCAGGAACTGACCAGGATCGGGAAGTGCATCGAGTCGGGAGAATTTTTTCAGAACGCAGTTTTGCTGGAGGCCATGGAGAAGGTCAAAGAAAAGGGCAGCGCCCTGCACCTGATCGGCCTGGTGTCAGACGGCGGCGTGCACAGCCACCTGGAGCACCTCCTGGCCCTGCTGGAAATGGCCCGCCGGCATCAAGTGGAAACAGTTTTTATCCATGCCATCCTGGACGGGCGGGATACCGTGCCCTTCGGGGCCGAACCCTTCCTAAAACGTCTCGAGGACTACGCCCGCGATCACCCCAATTACCGGATCGCCACCATCTGCGGGCGCTACTTTGCCATGGATCGCGACCGGCGCTGGGACCGCACTGAAAAGGCCTACCGCGCCTACACCGCCGGGGAAGGCCTGCAGGCCCCGGATCCCCTGCAGGCCCTCCGGGAGGCCTATGACCGGGGCGAAGGGGACGAGTTTGTCCAGCCGACGGTGATCGTGGGCGCTGAGGATGACGGAGCAGAAAAAGATCAAGTCGAGGCCGGCGGCGAGCCCCTGGCCCTGATGCGCTCTGAAGACAGCGTCATTTTCTTCAACTTCCGGCCGGACCGGGTCCGCCAGATTACCAGGGCCCTGGCCGAAGAGGAATTCGAGCCTTTTGACCGCGGGGCCAACCCGCCCCGCCCCCACCTGGCCACCATGACCGAATACGACCGGGAACTGCCCCTGCCGGTGGCTTTTACCCTGGATGACCTGGAGGCTACCCTGGGCGAAGTCTATGCCCGCGAAGGCCTGGCCCAGATGAGGATAGCGGAAACCGAAAAATACGGCCACGTCACTTTTTTCTTTAACGGGGGCCGCGAAAAGCCCTTTTCCGGCGAAGACCGGATCCTGGTCCCTTCCCCGCGGGTGGCGACCTACGACCTGCAGCCGGAGATGAGCGCTCCCGAAGTGGCCGACAAGATTATCGAGACCATCCGGTCGGGCCGGCACCCCCTGATTATCTCCAATTTCGCCAACATGGACATGGTCGGTCATACGGGCGATCTGCAGGCGGCCGTCAAGGCGGTGGAAGCGGTTGATACCGCCCTGGGCCGGATTGTAGAGGAGGCTCTACCCGCCGGCTGGCATCTCCTCATTGTCGGCGATCACGGCAACGCCGAAGAGATGCTTAACCGGGAAGGCGAAACCCTGACCGCGCACAGCGCCAACCCGGTTCCTCTCCTGCTCCTCGGCCCCGGCAAGCAGGCCTTCCAGGAGCGGGGCATCCTGGCTGATGTGGCTCCCACTATCCTGGCCCTGGCCGGCATCTCTGTTCCCCCTGAAATGACCGGAGAAAATATGCTCGTGGCAGATCAACTAACGGCAAGGAGGGATTGTAGTGGAAGAACGGATTCAGAAGATTAAGGCCCGGGAAATACTCGATTCCAGGGGCAATCCGACCGTCGAGGTCGATGTGGAGCTGCAGGGCGGCTGGTGCGGCCGGGCCGCTGTGCCTTCCGGAGCCTCGACCGGGGCTTTTGAAGCGATCGAACTGCGCGACGGCGACGAAAAGCGCTACCTGGGCAAAGGTGTGCTCAACGCGGTGCGGCATGTCAACGAGATCCTGGCCCCCGAACTGTGCGACCAGAGCGCTCTGGACCAGAAAGGCCTGGACCTGCTGATGCTCGATCTGGACGGCAGCGCCAACAAGTCCCACCTGGGCGCCAATGCCATTCTCGGCGTCTCCCTGGCCGTGGCCCGGGCCGCCGCCACCATGCTCGACCTGCCCCTTCACCGCTATATCGGCGGGCTGGGAGCCTGCATGCTCCCGGTGCCCTTCATGAACATTTTAAACGGCGGCGAGCATGCCGACAATAATATGGATATCCAGGAATTTATGATCGTTCCGCTGGGGGCCGAAACCTTTTCCGGGGCCCTGCAGATGGGCACGGAAGTGTTCCACCACCTCAAGAAAATCCTGCGCTCCCGCGGTTTCAATACCAACGTGGGCGACGAAGGGGGTTTTGCCCCCAATTTAGAATCCAGCGAAGCCGCCCTGGCTTTGATCGTAGAAGCTATCGAAGCGGCCGGTTACAGGCCCGGTGAAGAGGTGTCCCTGGCCCTCGATGCCGCCGCCAGCGAGTTTTACCGTGAAGGCTGCTACCACCTGGAGGGGCGGACCTATTCAGCCGGCGAGCTGGTCGACTATTACCGCAACCTGGTTTCCCGGTTCCCGCTGATCAGCATCGAGGACGGGCTTGATGAGGACGACTGGGACGGCTGGCGGGAGCTTACTGCGGCCCTGGGCGGCGAGATTATGCTGATCGGGGACGACCTGTTTGTTACCAGCCCCGAGCGCCTGAAGCAGGGCATTGAGACGGCGACGGCCAACTCGATCCTGATCAAGTTAAACCAGATCGGCACGCTCAGCGAAACTTTGGAAACGATGAACCTGGCCCGGCGGTTCGGCTACAGCTGCATGATTTCGCACCGCTCCGGGGAAACGGCGGACAGCTTCATTGCCGATCTGGCCGTGGGGACCAATGCCGGCCTGATCAAGACCGGGGCCCCTTCCCGGATTGACCGGGTCGCCAAGTACAACCAGCTGCTGCGCATAGAAGAAGATCTGGGCCGGGCGGCCAATTATTACTTCAAGGCCCTGAAATAGAGTTGTCAAATTTGCTGTTATGTGTTAAAATAACCTTTGTTTGGCTTGCCGGGTGCAAGTTGAACCTGTAGTGAATATGGGTGGAGGTTTTAAGATGATCGGGACCGTCGTAAATATTGTTTACCTGGTATTATGTGTTGCTCTAATCGCAACGGTGCTTTTACAATCGGGCCGGAGCGCCGGCCTCGGGGCTATTGCCGGTGGTGCGCAATCCCTGGTCGGGAAAAAGAAAGGCCTTGATGAAACATTGGGCAAGGTTACCACCTACCTGGCCGTGGGTTTCATGCTTGTAACGATCGTCATGGTACTGGTTTAAACTTAACCGGTTTTAAGGATGGCAGCGTTTTAAAGAGTCCGGTTTTATATTTTAAACTGCCGGCAGGGGAGCTTCCGGGGCCCCTGCTTTTAATTTTTCCGGAATAGATCTATACTTAAAGAAGGCCAAGAATCAAGAAAAAAAGAGGGAGATGGATTAATAGCTTTGAAAAAACACCACAACGGGGCCGGGGCCATCAGATCGAAGATCCTGGACCTGCTAAAAAGAAGCCGGCAGCATTCGCTTACTTTAAAGCAAATCATGGCCGGCCTAGATATGAATAAAAACGAGGGCAGCATTATTAACGGTGAGCTTAAAAAAATGGCCGGCGAGGGCCTGGTGATCAGGACTGAAGGGAACCGCTACGGCCTGCCGGAAAGGCTCGGCATCCTGAGCGGGGTGCTGCAGGGGAACCGGCGCGGCTTTGCTTTCCTGCGCCCCGAGCAGAAGCGCGACGACGTTTATATCAGCGCCCAAAACCTCAATGAAGCGGCCCACGGCGACCGGGTCCTGGTCAAACTGGACCGCAAGAAAAACCGCCGCAAAAGGGAAGGGACCGTGATCGGGATCCTCAAGCGGGGGCAGAGCCGCCTGGTCGGCACCCTGCGCCGGGAAGGGAAAAGGTATTACGTGTTTCCCGATGACCAGCGCTTCCCGGGGCCGGTGCAGGTCCCGTTAAAGGGCATGACCCAGGCTCAGGTCGGCGACAAGGTGGTTGTCGAAATCGAGCGGTGGGCGCAGGGAAATAAACCCGCCCGGGGCAAGCTGGTCGAATATATCGGCCCGGTGGGCACCCGCTATACGGAGCAGATGACCTTCAAGCACCGCTTTGAACTGCCCGGGGAGCATCCGGCCCAGGCCCTGAAAGAGCTGGAATCCCTGCCCGGCGAAAAGGAGATTTCCCGCCTGGCGGCAGAGCAGAAGCGCGCCGACTTAACAGATTTGCAAATGGTCACCATCGATGACGAGCTGGCCCGCGATTTTGACGATGCCGTCTCGCTGGAACAGGCCGCCGGCGGGGTCTACCGCCTGGGGGTCCATATTGCCGATGTTTCACAGTATGTCCGCCAGGGCAAGGCCCTGGACCGGGAAGCCCTGAAGCGGGGGACCACTATTTACCTGGTGGAGCGGGCCATTCATATGCTTCCGCCCCAGCTCAGTGAAAATATCTGCAGCCTCCAGGCCGGCAAAGACCGCCTGGCGGTGAGCGTAATCATGGATATCGACGGGGAGGGCAATCTCATCGAAGCCGCTTTCAAGCCCAGCCTGATCCGGGTCGACGAACGCCTATCCTATCAGCAGGTCGAAGCCTACCTTTCCGGACGGGAGGAAGCCTCGGTCTTTAAGGGCCGCTCTGTGGCGGACATGATCGACCGCATGGCGGACCTGGCCGAAGTGCTCAGAACCAGGCGCATGCAGCGCGGCAGCCTGGACCTGGATATCCCGGAAGCGCGGATCGAAGTGGACGAGGAGGGCGCCCCCCTGAAAGTGGAGAAACGGGTTATGGGCCAGTCCGAATCCTTAATTGAAGAATTCATGATCTACTGCAACGAGACGGTCGCCTCATACCTGGAAGAAAAGAACCTGCCCTGCCTTTACCGGATCCACGCCGTGCCGGCGGAAGAAAAACTGGTCGCCCTGCGGGAAACCCTGGGCCTGATGAATATCAAGGCCGCGGCCAAAATGAAGGTATTAAAGCCGGGAGATCTAAAGACGCTCCTGGAGGAGACCAAAGGTGAGCAGACGGAAAAACTGGTCCGCTACCTGGTCCTGCGCTCGCTGCCCCAGGCCCTCTACAGCGCTTTTAACGAAGGGCATTTCGGCCTGGCTTCGGAGCGCTACTGCCACTTTACTTCGCCGATCCGGCGCTATCCCGACCTGGTGGTGCACCGCATCTTGAAGCAGCACCTGCTGCCGGGCGGGTATTCCAAGGAGAAAGCCAAACGGCTGCAGGCCCGCTTGCCGGGCATCGCCCAGCAGTCATCGGAAAGGGAGCGGGCCGCCGTCGAGGCAGAGCGGGCCAGCGTGGAAATGAAAAAAGCCCACTACATGGAGCAGAAGCTGGGCGAAGAATACACCGGCATCATCAACGGGGTGACCAATTTCGGCCTCTTCGTGGAGCTGGAAAATACGGTCGAAGGGATGATCCCGGTTAACGAGTTAAAAGATGATTACTATATTTATAACGAGAAGGCGGCTCTTCTGACCGGAGAAAGAACCCGCAAATCTTACCGCCTCGGTGACAGCGTCCAGGTCAAGGTCATCCGGGCCAACCGGGAAGAGGGCAAAGTAACCTTTGCCCCGGCAGAAGAGGAAGCAGGCTGAAGGAGGTAGGATATAATGGAGATTTATGAAGCTCTGCAAGAAAGAAGAAGCGTCAGGAAATACAAGACCGACCCGGTACCGGAAGAAAAATTAAACAGGGTGCTGGAAGCGGCCCAGATCGCTCCTTCCTGGAAGAATAAGCAGTGCTGGAGATTCATTGTCGTCCGCGATCAGGAGCGCAAACAACAGCTGGCGGACAGCATGCCTGAAAATAACCCCGCCCGCCGGGCGGTAGGCGAAACCGCCCCCATCGTTATTGTGCTTTGCGCCGACACCGAAGGTTCAGGCGATAAGGACGGCAAGGATTACTACATGCTCGATGCCGGCCTGGCCTTTCAGCAGTTAATGCTGGCCGCTTATGCGGAAGGGCTGGGCACCTGCTGGGTCGGTTTGTTTGATGAAGAAAAGGCCCGGGCAGTATGTAACGTCCCGCCCGAATTCCGGGTGGTAGCGATGACCCCGCTCGGGGTGCCGGAAAAACAGCCCTCGCCGCGGCCGCGTAAGGAACTGTCTGAAATAACCTACGCTGAAGAGTGGGACCGGCCCTTTACAGGTTAGGGCCCGGTTGCTTTGCTTTGAAGAATTTCATTACTATTTAACTCTAACCTGGACGAGCCGCCTCCGAAAAGTTTTTAGCTTTTTTTTTGCAGATGAGGATTGAGTAAAATGGAAAAGGTTATCAGTACCAATCGAAAAGCCAGGCATGATTTCCACATCGAAGACAGTTTCGAAGCCGGGATTGTCCTCACCGGGACGGAGGTCAAGTCTGTCCGCAACAGCCGGGTCAACCTTAAGGATAGCTATGCAAAGGTTGAAGGTGGTGAGCTTTTCCTGTATAATATGCATATAAGCCAGTATGAGCCGGGTAACCGCTTTAATCATGAACCGATGCGCGTCCGCAAGCTGCTGATGCGTAAAGCCGAAATCGGCCGGCTGGCCGGCAAAGTTAAAGAAAAAGGTTTCGCCCTGATCCCCCTCAAGATCTACATGAGGGAGGGCCTGGTTAAGATTGATTTGGGCCTGGCCAGGGGCAAAAAACTTTATGACAAGAGACGCGATATAGCCGAGCGCGACAGGAAGCGTGAAATGGAAAGGGCCGTGAAAGACCGGGCCATCAAGGAAAAGCTTTAGAGCGCCTGAAAATTGGGGGCGTAAGGATTCGACGGGGGTCGTGAAAGCAGAAGCTGCAAGCCCAGGACCGTGACCTGGATAAAACATGGAACGGCTATAGACGCCAAACCTAATTACGCACTCGCTGCTTAAATAAGCGGCGCATCCCTCCTTTCCCTGGCCGGGGGAAAGAACAGGGGTGTCAAAAAACCGGCCTACCACATCAGCGGTGGTCCCTCCGCTGCTGTGGGAAATCTAACGGGACTGGCGCCGCAGGATCCTGTTTCGGGGAGCCGACGGTGCGAGAAACAAAACCGGAACTAAGCTTGTAGAGGCTTCTGTAGTCAGGCCTTCGGACGCGGGTTCGATTCCCGCCGCCTCCACCAATTTAAGAACTAAAACGCGCGAGCCGTAAACGGCTCGCGTTTTGCTATGAAAATATGGGGTCTACAGTACAGTGTACAGTGGGGTCAGGTCTTGAGTGCGCCAAGCGAAGCTTGGCAGTTCTTGCCGGTGAGAGTCCGGATTAGGCAAAGGGTAGCCATCAGCCTAACACCTATACCACATTCAGAAGGGTAACCGACTGGATGAAGCTGGTAGATGGGAGTTATCAGGCCGTAACGAAAGTGAAGGGATTGAGCCCCGAAACTGACGCGATGGGAGAGT
>PWGD01000070.1 GCA_003554395.1 Syntrophomonadaceae bacterium | reverse complement strand
TCGATCCAGCCCGCAGTGACGGGCAAGGGCGCTGTTTCTCTCCTGGGCAGCGGTATTTCTACCAGCGGTGTATTTTCAGGTAAAGCGGCTTTTTCCCGGAGCCTGGCAAGAGCGGTTTCCAAACCGCCCAGCTCGTCGATCAGGCCGTTGGACAGGGCCTGCTCGCCGGTCCAAACCTTTCCGCCTCCAATTTCCTTGACCGCATCAGGCTTTATGGCGCGGCTTTCTGCTACCCGCTTGATAAACAGCTCGTAAATATGAAAGATAAAGTTGAGCGCTTTACTTTTTTCTTCCTCGGTAAAAGGTTCTTCCGGCGAAGCAAACAGTTCTTTCTGCCCCCGCCTGATCGTTTCCCGGTTTAAAAGCAGTCTTTCCAGCAGGCGGGTATTAACCAGTTTGGCGGCAATCACGCCGATAGATCCGGTCAGGGTGGCCGGCTGGGCTATAATATGGGAAGCCGGAGTGGCCACGTAGTATCCTCCTGACCCGGCAATGGAGCCCATGAGGGCTACCAGGGGTTTTTTTGCGGCAATTTTGTTCAGGATCGAGGTTATCGCTTCCGAGGAGGCTGCTGAACCGCCACCTGAATCAATGTATAGTAAAACTGCCCGGGCCCTTTTATCCCTCAGGACCAGGCGGGCCTGCTGGACAAAGCTGAGATCCCCGGTTTGTTCGTTGAACAGGAACGGGGCCGGCAGGGGCGGCCTGGCCGGCGGTCGGCGGCTTTTACCGTCCACAATATTGCCCTGCACTCGTAGAAGAGCGATATAGGGGCCGGGCAGCGGAGGCAAAGGCCTGGGAAAGATCCTTTTGCATTCATCCCAGGAAGCCAACCGGGCCGGTTTTTCCGGTTCGCCCAGGTAGGAGGGAAGGTCTTCTGCATTGACAATGCCGTCAGCCGCCCCGGCCTCCACTGCAGTATCGCCGTAAAGAGGGGTTTGCTCAATCATCCCGGTCACTTTATCTTCGGTCAGGTCTCTGCCTTCGGCAACGGCTTTGATAAATTGTCCGTAATAGGAATCCAGCAGCCACTCAATCATCTCCCTGACTTCACCGGACATATTGGAGCGGGTAAAACGTTCCAGAGCTGATTTATAAGGGCTGACCTGGACTACATCCAGTTCGACACCGCACCAATCAAGGGCATTTTTCAAGTAAATCTGGCGGCTGGCAAACCCCAGCGTGTAGATTACTCCGCCTTCCTGGAGCAGGATCCGGTCGCATGCCGCCGCCAGGGCATAGGTGGATGAGTCATAGCTGGTAGCCCAGCTAATGACTTCTTTACTTTTTGCCCGGACTTCCCCGATTATTCCGGCCAGGGACTGGATCTGGGCCAGGGTCAGCTCGGGTTTGCCCAGTTGCAGGATTATCCCTTTGACGTGAGGACTTGCCGCAACCATCCGAAATTCATCTGCCAGTTCCTGCAAACTTTTAACCCGGGCCATCATTCTTCTCTGTAATAAGCCTTCCGGTGGCTGCTTGAGGTCCGGATAAGGGCCGTGCAGGGTAAAAATAACATAAGCAGGGGGCCTTAATCTCTTTTTAAGGATATTGGCGATAGCAACTAAAACCAGCCGCAGGATATAAATGGGATATGCGATCAGCATCATATCAACCCCTTGTGGATTTGATTTGCGTTAATACTGTCTTTATTAGAATTCTGGTTCGTGCTGGTTTTCCCTGCTCCGAGTTTTTATGTGTCAAGGGGACGGGGTTGTTGACACAATTTCCAATATAGCATATGGTTACCTCGGGAGGAGAGACTTATGCCAAGAAAAGCACGCCTGAAAAGCGAGAGTGGTATTTATCATATCATTATGCGTGGAATAAACCGAATGGTTATCTTTAATGACGATGAAGACCGCCATCGTTTTTTTCAAACCCTCAAATACTACAAAAAAATATGCGGCTATAAAATCTATGCCTATTGTTTGATGAATAACCATTTTCATCTTCTTTTAAGCATTGGTGCTGAACCTCTGGAACAGGTAATGCGAAGGATCTGCGGAAAGTATGTGTATTGGTATAACAATAAATATGACCGGGTTGGCTACCTATTCCAGGACAGGTTTAAAAGTGAACCGGTCGAAAATGAAGCATATTTTCTAACTGTCCTCAGGTACATCCATCAGAATCCACTCAAAGCTGGTATGGCTAAAGAATTAGACCAATATCCGTGGAGTAGTTATAACTGTTATTTAAGTCAGGATAGTTTTGTAGATATAAATTTTGCCCTAAACATCTTTAACAACGATATAGAGAGGGCTGTTAAAAGTTTTATTGAATTTAACAGGCAAAAAACAGACGGTCAGTGCCTGGAAGTAGAAGATAAGAAACATTTAAGTGATCAAAAAGCTGTGGCTATCATAAAAAAAGTTTACGAGGATGATAAAAATAATGATTTACAAAAGCTTGATAAAAAATCCAGGGATTATTATCTGAATAAATTAAAACAAGAGGGATTGTCGATCAGGCAGATTGAAAGATTAACCGGTATTAACAGGGGTATTATTTCAAGGGCGCGAGGTTAAACGTGTCAACAACCCCGTCCCCCTGTCACATGGGCCAGCAGGCTACAGGGGAGTTTCGTGAGCACATTCAAAGTGTGATTGGCCAAGAAAGTGGCTTGCAAGGGAGCCATTAGTGTTGCTCGGCTCCCTTTAGAGGTTAGTCGTAGCACTTATCTTTCAACAAGGCCGGGCATCAAGGCCGGGCGGTGCCAACCGGTTCTTCTGCTGCAGCTGCTGTTTCGGCAGCGTTATCCTCAGCGTCCAGGTAAATATCCAGGCAGAAATTTTCCGGGTACTTGGGGACGGCGTCTTTGTAGTATTCCTTGACGATTTCCATGTCTTTCTTGTAATCTCCTGTGGGCATGAAGGCAGGGCCGAATACAGCCAGTTTCCTGGAATAGTCCAGGTGGGTCAAAACGATGGGTACACCTGCTTTTAAGGCCGTGTAATAGAAGCCGGTTTTCCACTTGCAGTTGCGCTTCCTTGTCCCTTCGGGTGTAACCAGCAGGGCGATATCTTCCTTGGAATTTTTGATTGCTTCGGCCATATTGTCTACCATGGTGGAATTTTTGCTTTCCCTGTCCACGCTGACCGCGCCGGCTGACAGCAAAAGTTTATTAAGCGGGAAAATCCTGAGCCATTCCTTTTTGATGAAAAATTTAATGGGGAATCTCATTTTATAAAACCCGCCCATGGCAAAAACCAGATCCCAGTTGCTGGTATGGGGAGCACCCAACACGACTGATTTGGGAATATTTACCTCGATGTTTTTCTGCAGGGTCCAGCCCTTCAGGGTGAAGATCAATATACAAAATAGTTTAAACATCCCGTTGCCTCCTCGTGGCGGAATTGTTTTTAGTGTAACATGTATCCTGTCTAATTTGAATACGGCGGTTTGATTTTGCAGGATTAATAAAGGTTTGTATTGTATATATCTCATTGACTGCCGTTTAAAAATAATTGCGGGTTAATTGCTCCGGTTATCACAGGCAATTCTTATCGCCAGGCGGTTTCAATATTAAGTAGTTGTAGTATGGTAAAAAGCGCTACAGGGGAGGGGAAAGAAAAAATGAAACAATACTTAGAGCTGATTCACCCCAAGCCATTGACCAGCCTGGTCCAGTACCTGCAGGGGATGATCAAGGGGCGCCTCTGGCTGAAGGTTTTACTAGGAATGGTGCTGGGGCTTGCTACAGGGATCGCACTATCACCCCAGGTTGGTCTGGTGGAGAAGGATACTGCGGAAATTATCGGCAGTTGGCTGGCCATGCCCGGACACATCTTTCTTGGGCTAATTCAGATGATTGTAGTGCCTCTTATCCTGGCCTCAGTGATCCGGGGGTTGGCTTCAAGCGATGACGTAGAACAGCTGAAAAAAGTCGGAATCAGGCTGGTCATTTACTTCCTGCTCACCACTTCGCTGGCCATTATAATTGGTTTGAGCGTCAGTTCGCTCATCAGGCCAGGGGAATATATCGAGGTCGATTATGCCGAGGTCACGGTCGAGCCGGAGGATGTGGTGGTTGAAAATGACGAGGCCCCGGACAGCCCGGATGTCGAGACCCTCCCCGATATCGTGATCAGCTTGATCCCTAAAAACCCGCTTGGATCGATGGTAGAAAGGGAGATGCTGCATGTTGTCCTTTTTGCGGTGATCATCGGCCTGGCCCTGGTATCGATGCCTCCAAGCCGGGCCCAGCCGATCCTGTCTCTGATGGGTTCACTGCAGGAAGTATGCATGACTGTGGTGCGCTGGGCCATGTCTTTGGCTCCCTTAGCCGTTTTCGGCTTATTGGCTCAGATAACGATTGAAATAGGTCTTGATGCCTTGCTGGGGATGTCCGTATATGTCGGGACGGTTATTTTGGGTCTCCTGCTGATGATCGTGGTTTATCTGATTATAGGGGGGATAGTTGCCCGCAGCAATCCGATTCACTTTTTGGGCGCTGTAAGAGAAGTGCAACTTTTGGCCTTTTCCACTTCCAGTTCGGCGGCAGTAATGCCCCTTTCCATGCAGACTGCGGAGGACAAGCTTGGAGTCCGGCCTTCAATTTCGCAGTTTTTAATCCCCCTGGGGGCCAGTATCAATATGGATGGTACAGCCCTTTACCAGGCTGCGGCTACCGTCTTTCTGGCCCAGGTTTTCAATGTTGAACTGGGTTTGCCGGCCCTGCTTTTAATCCTGGTTACTACTGTGGGCGCCTCGATCGGTTCTCCGGCCACACCGGGAGTGGGTATCGTCATCCTGGCCATGGTCCTCCATAGTGTCGGCATACCAGCATCAGGTATTGCCCTGATTATCGGGGTGGATCGGATCCTTGATATGAGCCGAACTGCTGTTAATGTTACCGGCGACCTGACGGCCTGTCTGGTGATGGATCGGTGGGTTGGGGGCAAGAAGACGGCCGCAGAGGAGCGTCTTGAAGAAGCAAAAAGGGAAGAAGTCCGCTACTGCGATGATGAAGATGTCATCTGTGATCTCTAGCAAGGTGCAGATCTGCTTCCCGGACAATTGCATTTATTTCTTCTCGTATATTTTCGGAGATTATGGGTTCCTCTGCTTCGGCCATAATTTGGTCATGAACGGCCTTCGCTTTCGCCATATAGTCGGCCTGGCTTTCGAGCGCCCGGTTTTCCCGGGGTCGGCGGACGAAAGTTTGGGGGTTAAAAACCTGGCGACAGTGTTTAAAGGTGTGTTCGTTGCCAAGGAAATGCCCCCCTGGTTTGAGGTTTAAAAGATCATCCCAGCCCAGGTGTTCCTCATCAAGGATCACTCCTGCTTTCATTTTTTTCACCATTCCTGCCAAATCATTATCAACAATCAACTGCAAAGGGCTGATGGTAGTTGCCGCTTCAACCTGCCCTGCCCCGCCGAGAATATTGCTTCCCGCTAAAGCTGTCATCAAGGCTAGAAGTGATCTCTCAGCCTGGGCCTGCCCGTCGCTGTCCGGCGAATCGGTTCCGAAGCCGTAGGTATGAACAGGAAGGTTAAAGCTATTTTTTAGAAAGTTAACTGCGGCCGCCGCCCCCTGGATCGCTTCAGCGCTGGACTGCAGGCCGCGCCCGCTCAGCATATCCAGGCTGAAAATAAGGGGGGTGGCGATAACGGGGCTACCCGGCTTTACAGCCTGGGCCGAGGCTAAAAGGACCAGGGTTTCCGCCGCGGCGAGCAGGACGGTTCCGGCCATGGTGACCGGGCCCGTTCCGCCGGCGCTGGGCAAGCTGCAGGCGTGAAGAGGTATGCCTCTGGCGCAGGCCTGGACAACAACTTCTAAATCCATGTACTTAAAATCAAGAGGGCTCAGGGAGCAGGTGATGAAACTGGCCGGGGGCCTTTTTTTAAGAGCTTCTTTTCCCCCTGC
>PWGD01000171.1 GCA_003554395.1 Syntrophomonadaceae bacterium | reverse complement strand
TAAATATTAACAAAGGATTGTTGCCATGAGTAGCTTAGACTTTTTATTCAACCCCGGACAGATTGCCGTTATCGGAGCTTCCCGTTCACCTCAGAAAATTGGCCATGCCGTCCTGGATAACATCATCAAGAGTGGATTTGAGGGTAACATATACCCGATCAACCCCAGGGAAGAAGAGATTGCCGGGTTGAAGGCATATTGTTCGATCTCGGACATTGGTGCACCTGTAGATCTGGCCGCGATATCCGTACCCGCCAAACATGTTACAGCAGTTGCTGAAGAATGCGGCCGTGCTGGAGTCAAGGGCTTGATCGTAATTACTGCCGGATTTAAAGAAGTGGGTAAAGAAGGGCTAAAGCAGGAACAGGAACTGATCTCGATCTGCAAAAGATACGGGATGCGAATGCTTGGCCCCAATTGTGTCGGCCTCATGGATACCCACACCCCTTTAAATGCTTCTTTTGCCGAAGGATTCCCCAACCAGGGGAATATTTCATTTATATCTCAGAGCGGCGCCATGTTAGTTTCCATCCTGGACTGGAGCTTCGAGATGGGAATGGGCTTTTCCCGGTTTATCAGTGCCGGGAATAAGGCCGACCTGACCGAAATCGATTTGATTGAAAGCTGTGCCGATGATCCGCAGACCAGCGTGATCTTATGTTACGTAGAAGATATAACCGACGGTGAAAGGTTTGTAGAAGTTTGTTCGGAAGCGAGCAAGAAAAAACCGATCATAATCCTCAAATCGGGAACCAGCAGCGCCGGTGCCCAGGCAGCGAGCTCTCATACGGGGGCCCTGGCCGGAAGCAACCGCGCTTATGATGCAGCGTTCAGGCAGAGCGGGGTGCTCAGGGCTGAAAGCATGAACGACCTGTTCGATATGGCCAGGGCATTTGCCACCCAACCACTGCCCGGAGACGCGCGGGTAGCAATTATTACCAATGCCGGTGGGCCGGGTATCGTTGCCACCGATGCGGTTGAAAAGTGCGGTCTTAAAATGGCCCGCTTTAACAGGGAAACGATCGATAAATTAAGGGGAAATCTTCCCAGTGAAGCCAACTTATACAACCCGGTTGACATTCTCGGCGATGCCAGGGATGACCGCTACCGTTTCGCGCTGGAAGCAGTCCTTGAAGATGAAAATGTCGACAGCGCCATGGTTTTGTTATGCCCGGCCGCGGTAACAGAACCGGAAAATACAGCCCGCACAATCGTGGAGTTGAATAAAAAGCATGATCAAAAACCGGTTATGGCCGTCTACATGGGCGGGAAGACCCTTACTGAAGGACGTAATTACCTGACCGCCAATTCAATACCGACATTTACATTTCCCGAGCCCTCGATTAATTCCCTGAGCGGCATGATCCGTTATAATGAGCATCTCAAGGAACCTGCCCCTTCAGAGCCGGTAGGACTTGACAATGTCAGCCATGATGCAGTCCGAAAAACCCTGGACTGTGTATTTGCCGACCGCCGGGTGGTTCTTTTAGGTCACGAAGCTTCTAATGTAATGGCAGCCTATGGAATACAAGTCAGTAAAACTTACCTGGCAGCATCAGAGGAAGAAGCAGTAGAAATAGGGGCAAACTTAGGCTACCCGGTGGCCCTTAAAATATCTTCACCCCGCATCGCCCATAAAACAGATGTCGGTGGCGTAGCAATCGGTTTGCAAAGTGACAATGAAGTAAAAAGGGCTTACCGAAAGATAATGGAAAATGTGCGTTACTACCTGCCCGATGCCCCCGTATATGGCATCGAGGTCCAGGATATGGTCGATGAAGGGGTTGAAGTTATTGTCGGCATGTCCAGGGATGTGCAGTTCGGTCCGCTGGTAGTCTTCGGCCTGGGCGGTATTTATGTAAATCTTTTGGAGGATGTTTCTTTCCGCCTGGCTTCGGCTTTAACGACCCGGGAAGAAGTAAATAAAATGATCACAGAAACCAAGGCCTATGCCCTGCTCAAGGGTTACCGGGGCGAAAAACCGGCCGATATAGAAGCCCTTTCCGACACCATCTTGAGAACAGCCAGGCTAGTCACTGATTTTAGGGAAATTACCGAAATGGATATCAACCCTGTTCGTGTCCATAACAAGGGCGCAACGGCCCTTGATGTTAAAATAACGGTTGAAGAAGTTAATGAAAAGAAATAACTCATTAATGAGGTGATAAAATGAAAGCGATTTATTTTTCCGGAAAAGCCGGCGGGGGCAAAACTGCGACTGCCCTGGGATTAGGGCTGAAATTGCAGGACAAAGGTTTTAAAGTTTCCTACTTCAAACCGATCGGATTTCGTAAAGGCACTATAAAAAAAGACGATGATGACGTTATGCTGATGCGCGATGTATTTTCCCTGCCGTACTCCGGCGATACAATTTCACCCGTAATCGTAAACGATCATTACCTGACGCCAAGGTTCATGCAGGAGGTAAAAGATCTTCATCCCCGTATAAAGAAGGCTTTTCAAAAATGTTCGGAAGGATATGATGTCGTCCTGGTTGACGGCAGCATCGAACCCCATGTGGGGCACAACCAGGGTCTTGACGATTTTAACCTGGCCGAAATACTCGGGGCCGTCGCACTGCCGGTGATCAAAGCCGATGATGATTTCGACCTGGATCAGAATTTGTTTTACCTGGAAATGTGGAAAAGCAAGAAGATACCGCTTATCGGGTGCATTTTTAACAATATCACTACTACCCAGTGGAATAAGACCAACAGCGTTTACAAGCCGCTAGTTGAAGAAAAAGGTTGTGACGTGCTGGGGCTGATCCCGAGGCAGGTTGCAATATCGGCTCCGACTGTCGTTGAATTTTATGATGTTATCGGAGGTGATGTGCTCACTGCACCCGATAATATGAACCGGATTGTAGAAGAAGTCGTAGTCGGTACAATGACTATAGAAAGCGCCCTGAAGTACCTGCGCCGCGCTCCAAACAAAGCTTTAATCACGGGTGGCGACCGCAGTGATATGGCCCTCACAGCGCTTGAAACAAGCACCTCCGTGATTATTTTAACCGGGGGCCTTTATCCGGACCTGCAGGTTCTCTCCAAGGCTGAGGAAAAAGGAGTCCCCGTCATACTGGTCAACCAGGATACCTATTCAACAATCGAAAACTTGCAAAGCATTTATCGGAGTATACACCCGCAGAATCAAGAGGCCATAAATATTATCAAGGGCAATATTGATAAATACCTGCAGTGGGGCAAACTTGTTGATTACCTGCAGAAATAAGCTAACGCCGGAAAAAAACGATGCCTCCTCCGCACGGGCAGGGGGAGCTACAATAAGAGAGGGACAGACCATAAAGCGGTATGTCCCCCTTTTTTAATTCTCCGGCTTAACCGGTAGGTGCCGGTATAACCAATTACTTGTTTTCATATTTTACAACCTTGTTTTCCCAGGTCCGGATCTGGAGGTAATCTTTGCCCATGCTGATCAAATATTCAGGCAGCATCGGGGTTTTCCCCAGACCAAAAGGAGCATTGACGACATAATGGGGTATTGCCAGCCCCGAAGTATAGCCGCGCAATTTCTCCATTATTTCTATCCCCTCTTCAACTTTGGTCCTGAAATGTGAAGTGCCCTTGACTGCCTTGGCATGGAAAATCAAATAAGGCCTTACCATTATTTTTAGCAGTTCCTGGTTTAATTTCCGCATTACAAAGGGATCGTTATTAACACCTTTTAAAAGCACGGCCTGATTGCCCATGCTTACTCCGGACCGGCCCAGTTTGAAACAGGCTTCCTCGGCCCGGGGGGTAATTTCAAGGGGGTGGTTATAATGGGTAATCACATACAGGGGCAGGTGTTCGGAAAAGATGCGGCATAATTCATCATCTATCCGCTGCGGCATGGTGACGAGCGTCCTGGAACCGAAACGTTTAATTTCCACGTGTTCGATGCTGTCCAATTCTTCCAACAACCATTTTATAGTCTGATTGTCCAGCATTAAGCCGTCTCCGCCGGTAAGCAGCACGTCCCGAATTTCTTCATTATCCCTAACATATTTTATGGCTTCTTCCAAATCTTCCCTGGGGGTCGCTAAATCCTGTTCGCCGATACCCCTTCTTCTCTGACAGTGGCGGCAGTACATGGCACACTGGTTGGTAACTTTTATGATCAGGCGGTCAGGATAGCGGCGGGTAATTGCCGCTGTCGGAGAAGTAAATTCCTCTCCCATCGGATCATCATAGCCTTCCTGATCCAAAAGCTCATTTATAGTTGGGATACTCTGCCGCTTAACCGGATCATCCGGGTCATCAGGATCGATCAGGCTGAGATAATAAGGGGATATTGCCCAGCGGTATTTTGACCCTGTTTCCCTGATCTCTTCCAGTTCCTGTTTATCTATGGGCAAAATTTCCTTTAGGATTTCTGGTGTCGAAATGCGATTTTTGAGCTGCCAGCGCCAGTTTTCCCAATCATCATCGGTAGCTTTAAAAAAATCTTTAATTCTTTTTTGATTCTCCTGGATCTGAGGCCAGTTTTTAAAACCATAAGGCATATAATTTAGGGCTTCCCTGTAATCATTTATCTTGTTTTTCAGTTCTGCTGCGCGTTCACAAGCCATTTGCTGTTTTTCTTGATAACTTTTTTCTACCGCCATCCTGCTGGATACCTCCCCAACTAGAGACTGCCATTTTTAATAAACCTATTATACTTAGTAACATTTTTGATGTCAAAAAAACGCCCGGGTTTGTTACCCGGGCTTTTTACCTTCATCTTAATTAAACTATCCTAAGGTTGTGTATCCCACCAGCCTGTCTTAGTTTTTCCATCAGTGACTTTAGAAGTTTCATAGACTTTGGCATAACCGTCAACTCGCATTCGCTCGTTCAAGAAATTACCAATTTCCAGGCTGCGTTTGGTAGTACCGCCGGTATTTTCAATTTGGTTGCGCACTTTCAAATATACGCCGGGGCCGGTGCTGGAAGCAATTGACTGCCTGATAAAGCCTTCCTCGCCGGGATCCAGGTCAATACCGGCCCTGATCCTGGTGTTGTGTTTTGGTAGCGTATGTTCTGTCAGAATCCTTATATTGCCCTTAGCCTCACTAAAGCTGTCAATTGTTTCAATCCGCAGGCTGTCAAAGAAATTGTTTATCGATCTCATTTCGGCGGCAAATTCTTCGCCTGTCATGCCCGGTGTAGCCTGTTTTTTAGCATTAAGCTCGGCTATAGCCTGTTCGCGTCTGCCCTCAATGTGAGCCAGGGCTTCTTGTTCCATTTGGGCTATTCTGGTGGCATAATCAGGATCAGTCTTTCCTCTAATATAAAGACTGATATTGACTTTTTCTTCGATGGAGCCAAATATTATATTGTTAGTATCATCATCGATTTGGAGATAATCCTTGTATCGTACGGCATGAACGTCATGATTGCCGAATACTTCTCCAAACCCGCGAATAAAAAAGGAGGCTTTGCCAAAATCAAAATCAACTTCTTTTTCATGAAAGATGTTCCCAATGTACCTGAAGCCGGTGCTGGTTCGCTTGTAGTCATAATCCTGTCCGACCGCAGGCAGCGTAACGGCAAAAGCAATAACCAAGGCCAATGCAATACCTATAAGAACTTTCTTTTGCATAAAACGGGCACGTCCCTTCCTTTAAAATCTGGTTGAGATGTTATTTCCAGCCTCACCTCCTGAAAGGGTTCTTAAAAAAATGGTCGGAGCGACTGGATTTGAACCAGCGACCTCTTGACCCCCAGTCAAGCGCGCTACCAAGCTGCGCCACGCCCCGATGCTAATTAAAATGCTATGCAATTCTTAATTCATTTTAATGCAAGGTTTAAAAAAAGTCAACAACTGCGACATACTCATCATTCCGCATTTTGCTCTATGCAGGACTGACCGATGCCATAGCGAAATATACATCTCAGGGGGTTTAAGTATTAATATGATCGAATTATTTACGATGGCAATTGCTTATTTA
>PWGD01000001.1 GCA_003554395.1 Syntrophomonadaceae bacterium | reverse complement strand
TCCTGACCCTGCTGCTCCTGTCCCCGGCAACAGGCTGCATAATGGAAGAAGAAACCTTCGAAATGGAAACAGATCAAGAGTTTCAGGAGGCCGTGGAAAATGCCGTGGAACGTTTTCTGCAGGATGACGAACCCGCTGCTATTTTAAACGACCTGTACGAGGTTTACGGCGAACGCTATTCCGAAGAGGAAATCGAAGCATACGTAAGGACAAGGGTGGAAGAAGAGGCTGAAAAAATAAGCGGACAGCTAAAAGAAATGGAAGAAAGGGTCATTGAGGCAGAAAACAGGGTCAATGAGCTCATGGAGCAGTTGAAAGAGCGCGACGGCGAAAATGCGCTGGAAAACCTGAAAGAAAACCTGGAGCCGTTCTATAACTGGATCGAAAAACTTGACGAAAAAATAGAAGAAACTGCCGATCCCGGCCGGGTGGTCGACCTCAAGGAAGAAAAAATTAACACCTATAATGAACTGGCTTCTATTATAGATGATCAGCTGGGTTCCAACCGGCGTAATATAAATCAAAACAGCCTGGAAACAAGGGAACTGCTTAATTATTATCATGAAATAACTGCTCTCCTGGAAAAAGAAAAAGATCTGATATCCGCTTATGAAGGGGTAGCGGGAGATAACTTCATCAGCGAACAGGTCCTTCATGACGAATTGAGCCAAAACGTGATCCCCGCTTCCGAAGACCTGCTGAAAGATCTGAGAAGAGTCAAACCGGAAGGTGAAGAGACAAAAACCCTTCACGACTCTTTTATCCAAACCTGGGAACGATACCTGGAAGGCTTTATAAACATGGCCCGGGGGATCAGGAACAATGAGCAGGATAAAAAAGCCGAGGCTGAACAACTGATCGAAGAAGGCACCCGCTTGAGGGAACAATTTCTGAACCGAATGGACGAACTGTTTTAAGAATAAATATAAGGAAGGGAAAACGCCCGCCGGCATAGAAGGTGTGGCATAGAATAGATTTTATGAAAGGATGGTTTAGATGGCTTTTGCTCTCTCCAAATTACAGTTGAAGAGTCCTGCTTTTGATCAACGGGGGAAAATTCCCCGGAAACATACCGGGGAAGGAGAAGACCTGTCTCCCGCCCTGGAATGGGCCTATATCCCTGAAGGCACGGCCTCTTTTGCCGTTATCTGCCACGATCCTGACGCGCCGCTTGTCTCTCCGGGCAGCTACGGGTTCGTCCACTGGGTTCTCTATAACATCCCGGGTTCGGCAAACAACCTGGCGGAAGGGGTAAAAGACTATACCGCCGGTATCAACGACGCCCAAAAAACGGGCTACATGGGCCCGATGCCTCCCGAGGGACATGGCATTCACCATTACTTTTTCTGGGTATTGGCTTTAAACAAAGAGCTGAACCTGGAAGCGGGCCTGACCATGGCGCAGCTTCTGGAAAAAATAGAACCCCATGTCATTGGCATGAACCGCCTGGTCGGCATCTATGAAAGATAAAGGATAATTGTTTTGTTATCCTCATCACTGCTAAAAAAATAAATTTTGCAGGCCTTGCCTACACTCAACCGGAACAAAATATAACAAATTAAAGCCCGAAATTCCTGATTACTGAACAGGGCTGTCTCCGCATCAACCGGGGCAGCCCTGATCTGGTTCAAAGCCGCCCGGGCGCAGGCTGTCATTCTAAAGAGTTAATCCCTAATTTACTCTTTTTTCACCTTGCTTCCATGCTTATTAGCGATTTAAATTAAGCATCTGTTCTTGTAGAGTAGATATATACAGGCTGAAAACATTTAAATGACCATTTGATACATCCTTTATGCCGTTCGGCCGCTTAAGTAAACCTACCTAAGAGGTGTTAAAAAAATGAGATATGCTGAAACTGGTTATAACCTGGAAATTGACCTGTCCAGCGGAAACGTTGAAAAAGTTGAAACCGACCCGGCGATAACTGAACTGCACCTGGGAGGGTTGGGGACCAATGCCCGGATTTTATGGGACCGGGTCCCACCCGAAACGGACCCCCTGTCCCCGGAAAACCTGCTCATTTTCGGAACCGGACTGCTTGCCGGAACACCGGCGCCCGGCGCCAACCGGACCATAGTTACAACTTATTCACCTCAAACCCTGTTGATGGCCTATTCGATGATGGGAGGCTTCTGGGCTCCTGAGTTGAAGCATGCCGGATACGATAAAGTTATATTCAGCGGCCGTTCACCCGAGCTGGTCTATCTCTGGATCAATAACGACGAGGTGGAAATACGCGACGCTTCCCACCTGCAGGGCAAGGGTGTGGTGGAAACCGAAGAAATGATCAAACGCGAACTGGACGACCATGATATCCAGGTTGCCTCCATAGGGCTGGCCGGAGAAAACACCGTCTATTTTGCTTCCATAGAGCACGCCCGTTCCAGCGCCAGCCGGGCCGGGATCGGGGCTGTTATGGGCTCCAAAAATTTAAAAGCGGTCGCGGTCCGGGGCACAAAAGATGTCAATATCGCCCAGCCTAAGAAATTTATCGATCTTTGCAACGGCGTCCTGGATTATATCCAGTGGCGGGCCGAAAATCCGGTCAAAAATGTCCCGCCCATTTTAGCGGGGCTCGGTTCACCGCAGGAAATGGCCATCCACGACGAAGCATGGCACACCACGGCCTTCTCCTGGGGCAATGCGCGCTACAGGAGGAAGGGTTTCTGGACCGAAGAAGTGGAAAAAGAATGGTCCAATATCCAGGACGGCGCCGTGCAGCGGCTGATCAGCTGCTACAACTGCCCCATGAAATGCGGGGCCATCATAGCCTACCCGACCCTGGAACTTTCCAAGTATATGATGAAGTGCTATTCGAAGCTTACTTACGTGATGGGCGCCATGGTCGACGACCTTGAATTTGGTTTCAGGATCGCCGGGCTGGCCCAGGGTTACGGGGTAGACTCCTACACCTGCCCCCAGGTAATGGCCTTTGCCATTGAGCTTTATGAAAACGGCATCTTAACCGACGAGGATCTGCCGGACTTCCCTGCTGATAATGAAGGCCGGTTTTTCTATCTCCTGGAAAAAATTGTCCACCGGGAAGGAATCGGCGACGTCCTGGCCAACGGTGTTTACTGGGCCGCCCGCCAGATCGGAAAAGGAGCGGAAGCTTACGACAGCAATACTATCAAGAAACACGAACAGATTCCCATCAAGCTGGGCATGTTAAACCCGATTTTCTTCCTGCTGCACTCGACGGGAGAAAAAATGAATATTACCCAGATTGAAGGCCAGCTGCCCCAGGCTCCCTTCCCGGAGAAAGAAGACCGGGAAGAGTTTGTCAAGGACTGGCCCCAGGTTCCAAGCGAAAATATCAAGGACTTTTTCGTCAAGTGGGAGCCGCGGGGAGAATACGCCTTCCCCTACTTTCCCGATTTCCAGACCGCCTGCGAGCTGGTCGAATGGCAGGAAACGATGCACTATATCGATGACTCTACCGGGATCTGCGCCGGGCTGTCATCCTTTCCCATTAAACCGCCTTATCACATCCACAACCTGCCCGCCCTGATTTCAGCCGGGTCCGGGCTGGAGGTCGATAAAGACGAACTGTGGAACAAAATTGTCAGAAGAAACCGCTCTCTGCTCAGGGCCATTAACGCCAGGAGGGGCCTGAGGCGAAAAGACGATCGGCCCCCGGAAGATCACTGGAAGAAGCGGTTCCCCGAACACGAAGCTAAATTACTTGATGAATATTACAAGTTTAAAGGCTGGGACGAGGAAGGGATCCCGACCAGGGAAACCCTGAAAGCTCTGGACTTAGATTTTGTCGGGGAAGATTTAGAAAAGCGAGGGATATACAACCATGGCCAAAGTGAAAAAGAAAGTTAAGGTTATCAATATTGACCTTGAAAAATGCAACGGCTGCCGGGCCTGCGAAGTGATCTGCTCCGCTTTCCACGCGCCCGAAAAGTACAGTTTGAACAACCCGGCCCGGTCCCGCATCCGCATGATCCGCAAACCGCTGGATGATATTTATCTTCCCGTTTATGCGGGTGAATATACCGCATCTGAATGCATGGGTAGGGACAAGTATGTTATCGACGGCAGGGAATACGACGAATGCGACTTTTGCCGGGCTTCCTGCCCCTCAAGAGAAGCCTTCAAGGAGCCTGATTCCGGCCTGCCCCTGAAGTGCGACATGTGTGAAGATGATCCGCCCCAGGAAGAACCCCTCTGCGTCAAATGGTGCTTATCGGACGCCCTCACCTACGAAGAACGGGAAGAGGAAGTGGAAGAGGGAGAAGAACAAGCCCAGGATCTAACCCAGGAAGAAATGGAGCGAGGCTTAAAAGCTTTAGCCGACAAGTACGGACTGGATGAAATGGCCAACATCATGGCCCGGATGTTAAAGAAGGAATAAAAAGACCACGGCGAAAGAAGGGATTATGACATCGTGGATACTGAAACTCCAATCAAAGAGGTTATCGAGGAAATAAAAGAATTTGGCGGGGAGGCCGTTAAGTATTGCTACCAGTGCGGAAAATGCGATACCCTGTGCCCCTGGAATAAAGTGATCAATTTTAGTATCCGCAGGCTGATCCGGGAAGCGGCTTTCGGGATCCCCGAAATCGAACTGGAAGAAGTATGGCGCTGCACCACCTGCGGGAAATGCCCCCAGGAATGCCCCCGGGACGTCAAACAGATCGACGACGTGGTGGCCATGCGCCGCATTGCCGCCGAATACGGCGTTTCTTCCACCCTGTTAAAGCCGGTCCGTTCAGCCAGCGCCAGCCTGGCCGCGGAAGGCAATCCCTTTGTCCAGGACCGCTCCAAGCGGGCCGACTGGGCGGAAGGCCATAATGTAAAAGACTTTGATGAAACAATGGAAATTCTATATTTTCCCTGCTGCTATGTATGTTATGACCAGCGATTGATGGAAATCGCCCGGGCTACAGCCGGGATCCTCAACAAGGCCGGGGTGGAATTCGGCATCCTGGGCACCGAGGAAAACTGCTGCGGAGAAAGTATCCGCAAAACGGGCAACGAAGATGTTTTTAAAACCCTGGCCCGGGAAAATATCAAAACTTTTATCGATCACGGGGTGAAAAAAATTCTTGTCTCTTCGCCGCACTGCTACCACACCTTTAAAAATGAATATCCCGAGTTTAAGGCCAACTTTGAGGTGGTCCATATCTCGGAATATTTAAATGAGCTGATCAAAACAGGCCGCCTGAAAATAAAAGGCGAATATAATAAAAAGGTTGCCTATCACGACCCCTGCTACCTGGGCCGGCACAACGGCATTTATGATCCGCCCAGGGAAATACTGCAGGCAATCCCCGGTTTGGAATTTTGCGAGCTCTACGAAGCCCGGGAAGAAAGCCTCTGCTGCGGCATGGGCGGCGGCAGGATCTGGATCGATACCATGATGTCGGAGCGTTTTTCCAACCTCCGGCTGGAGCAGGCTATCGAGATCGGGGCCGAGGTGCTGGTCACGGCCTGCCCTTACTGCGTTGATGCTTTGGAAGAAAGCAGATCGGGCCTGAATTATGAAGAAACTATCCTGGTTAAAGATATTACTGAAATTATTAATGAATTAACCTGATCTTTAACCTGAAACCTGGCGAGGTGAAATATATTGGATCATATGATGGAACTAAAAGGCGAACAGCTGCTTAAAAGTTTGGCCGGCGGTAATTATGGAGACGTCATGGTAGTGGGCGGAGGGGTCAGCGGGATCCAGGCTTCCCTGGACCTGGCCGCGGTGGGCTTCAAGGTCTACCTGGTCGACCGGGCTCCCGCCATCGGGGGCCATATGGCCCAGCTGGATAAAACCTTCCCCACCAATGACTGTTCGATGTGAATTCTCTCGCCCAAACTGGTCGAGGTCGACCGGCACACCAACATCGAAGTCATTTCCTATACTGAAGTTGACAGCGTAGAAGGGGAAGCGGGTAATTTCAGGGTCAGGCTGAGGAAAAAGCCCCGCTATATCCGGGAAGACAAGTGCACCGGCTGCACCGTGTGCACAGAATACTGCCCGGTCC
>PWGD01000009.1 GCA_003554395.1 Syntrophomonadaceae bacterium | reverse complement strand
TTTGCTGCCACCTTCTATATATTTTCTGCCGACAACGCAGGCTGGAATAGCATCTGCACCGAAATCCATGCCGGCCTGGCCCGTGAACACAACCTCTATCTTGCTGCCGGGACTACAGTGGAGAGCGAAGCCGGTTTTTACTATCATACCGCTCACTGTTTTGATCCGGGGGGAGATCTGTGCTGCCGCCAGAAACAGACTCACCTGACGCGAATAGAAAGAGAGTATAATTTCAGCCGCGGCGAAGAAATAAACCTTTTCGATCTCGAAAGCGGGGCCGGCACAACTATAAAAACCGGCCTGATTGTGGGTAATGATGCCCGCCATCCGGAAGTGGGACGTATTTTAGCCCTGAACGGAGCCGGCCTGGCCCTGCACAGTGGAGCCCTGCCGGCGGGGCCCAACTGCTGGGAGCAAACGGCCGGGATGTGGGCCCAGGTCCAGCAAAACCAGTTTTGGGCCGTGGAAGCCCAGCTGTCCGGCCGTATGGCCGGCCGGCACTTTGGAGCCGGTTCAGCCGTCCTCGCCCCTTGCGAAATTACCCCCGGTTACAGCGGTTACCTGGCCCGCGGTTACTCGGAAACAGAAGCTGTAACTGCTGAACTGAACGAGGCCGATCGCCGGCGCATAAAAAAAAGCTATCCCGTCTTAGAATTGCTCAACCGGAAGGCTTATTCTGAGCTGTCTGAACTGTATCGCGACCGGGAAAACGAGGTTGATTAAACAAGGGCTGATTAAGAGGTTGATTAGATGATACCTGGAGGCTTAAAAGAAAAATTATTTCAACGTTACCTGGCCTGGATTTGCCGTCCGGCCCGCATTAAGAAGTACCTGGGCAGCAGGCTTCCCGCAAAGCGTGAACCGGCCCCGGTTGACCGCCGCCGGATCAGGGCGGCCGCTCTGCAGCTTGAATTTAAATTGTTTAAAGACCCCTTTGATTACGCCGACGAAATGAAGCGCAAGGCTGAAGAGGCTGCAGATCGGGGGGCTCAACTGGTTGTTTTCCCCGAGTACAACAACCTGCAGCTCCTGGGACTGCTTCCCGGCAGCGAAGAACTGGAACAAGCATCCGGGGGACAGGGGTCCGGAACCGCAGCCGCTAAGCAGAACATTGAAGAAGAAATATGGCTGCCCGATTTGTTCCGCTACATGAGCCCGGTAGTCCAACCCCTTGTCCATGCCCTGTTTTCCAGCCTGGCCGGCGCCTACAGCCTCTATATCATGGCCGGCAGTTTTATGCTTTCCGATCAGGGCGCCATCGTCAACCGCGCTTTTCTCTACGGGCCTTCCGGGGAACTCGAAGCCAGCCAGGATAAAGTCAACCTCCTGCCCAGGGAGGCGAAATGGAAGGTAAAAAGGGGTTCTTCTTTTTCAGTCTTCGAAACTCCGCTGGGCAACCTGGGCCTTCCGGTCTGCATGGATGCCACCTATTTTGAAACCTTTCGTATCCTGGAACTGGCCGGGGCTGATCTGGTCCTCCTGCCGATCGCCGATCCCCAGGAATATAACTTCTGGCTGGCCCTGCGGGGCATCTGGCCGCGGGTGCAGGAAAGCCCGCTTTACGGTATAAAAGGGGCCCTTGTGGGCAGGGTTGCCGGTTTTGTTTTCACCGGGCGGGCCGGTATATTTGCTCCCCTGAAATTAACCCCGAACCAGGACGGGGTCCTGGATGAAGTTAAACCATATGACCGCGAAGCGATGGCGGTGGCCGACCTGGATCTTGAAGCCCTGGACCGGTTTCGCTCAGACCATCCCTGGCGCGACAATAACCCGGCCCTTTACCGCCGCTATTTTCCCCAAATTTATGGCACCTGAGGATAGAAGCAGCGGAACAGAACCCCAGGGACAGAAGAAACAGCTATCTAATACAAAAAATCTCCGAGCGCCAAGGCAAAACTTCTATTAGAGCTACTGCTTTTCCATATCCACAAATGATCCGCCGGTTACTTTTTTCAGCTGATCGGGAGTTATCGGCAGCAGGGAATGAGAGGTGCCGGCTGAAGTGTAAACGACATCAAAACGCTGCATGGAGCGGTCCAGGAAAATAGGCACAGTGGCCTCGATGTCGAAAGGGCAGACTCCGCCCACGGGATAGCCGGTGATTTTTTCAACCTCTTCCGGTTTGGCGATTTTTGCTTTTTTCCCACCGAGCAAAGCCTTTACTTTTTTATCGCTAATTTTGATATCACCCGCCGCAACAAAGAGGCCGTAACTATCCCCACAGCGAAACAGGATCGACTTGGCAATTTGCCCCAGTTCCACGTTCAGGGTTTCGGCGGCTTCGGCCGATGTCTTGGTTGTTTTTTCATGCTCTACCGGGACCAGGTTTAAATCATATTTTTCCAGGAACTTTTTGGCCCTATCCAGGGCCGGGTTGTCGCCCATCTTGTACACCTCATCTCCATTGTTTTTTCGATTGTGGGGATTAATCTTGCCTTTATGACCCCCCTCCAGGCCCCGTGGTAGGAAGGGTGTTAGACAGCTTTAGTTTTTTCGTAAGCCCGGACTTCTTTTTCCGGATACCGGCTGAATACGATAACCCCGATTAGGATAAAAAGCGCTGAAACCGGCCCGGTCAGCTGAATGCCCAGCGGTTGTTCCGCCGTGCTGCCCAAAAGCTGGAGCAGACCCCCGGTGATCACCGTTGATAAACCCAAAGCCAGCTTCAAGATAAAGCCCTGGGCCCCAAAGTACATCGCTTCGCGCCTCTGGCCGGAAAGCTTTTCTTCCAGGTCTGAGACAGCGGCAACAATGGCTTCGGGGACAATAAAAATCACTGCCAGCGGCAAACCGGCCAGGGCCATCAAAATATATCCGAATAATTCAGGAGCCAGACCCAGAACGGGCTGTCCCAGGAAGAAAAAAAGAGGCAGTAAAACCATGAATGCCACCAGGGCAAACATCATAACCGCCTTCAGGCCTATTTTTTTAGAATAAATATTGACAACCGGGAAAAAGAGCAGAGCGACACCAAACGCCAGGCCAAAATAAATCGATACTTCGTCTTCAGTGCCGCCCAGAAGGACGGTTACATAAAGGGGCAGATTCAGGGTGACGATGTTGAAACCCAGCCAGAAAGTGACGTTGCCGACCAGGTAAATGACAAAGGCATGATTTTTAAAAGTAGTGCTGATCGCCTCCACCAGGCCCAGGGTAGCCGGCCTGGCCTCGGCGTAATCTCTTTCCTTAATGGCCAGGGGGAGGTAAAGGAAGACCAGGCCTGCGGCGGCCATGGCCCAGACCATGCCGTGGAAACCGAGAATTCCGATCAGGAGGCCGGAACCGATCAGGGCGATTCCGACACCAAGGAGCATAAAAACGGCCCGGAAGGTAGCCAAATCGACCCGGTCTTTATTGCTGCGGGCCAGTTCCGGCAGCAGGGCCAGGTAGGGGCAGACGTAGATGGTAAACAATGAAAAATAGATAGCAAGCAATACCGCCAGGTAGGCCGTGTTAAGGGCCGAAGTTTCTGCCACCGGGGGGTAGAAGAGCAGCACGAAAACCAACGCGTAAGCGACACCGCTAAAGAGCATAAACGGCATCCTCCGGCCCAGCTTTCCCCTGTGGTTATCCGACCAGCGGGCAATCACGGGGTCGGCCACAGCGTCCACCGACCGGCCGAGGAACATGATGATGCCGAAAGCAAAGGGAGGCATCAGGGCCTCCACGCCCTCCAGGGGGCTGGTGATGTAATAGTAAAAAAGCCAGGTTATCAGGACCCGGTCAATCAGGCTGAAGCCGCCCGATCCGGCCCCGTAAATAATTTTTCCCCACAGCGGGAGCTGCTTGAGTTCTCCCATCTGTCGATCACCCTGCCTTACTTGATTTTTTCTTTGATGGCCCAGGCCAGGAATCCTGCGCCGGAGGCGAAAGCGGCCCCGGTGGAAACCCGCCCGGTTTCCGGGTGGATGCTTTCGCAAAAAAATCCATTATCCATTTCAGCCCGGCTTAAAAAATCAACCGCCCCGGCGTTGCAGGCCAAAAGATCATTGCAGGCTCCCATGGGCCAGGGGTTTTCGGCATGCATGGAACCGGTCTCCTCAAAATTGCTGCCCTGGTGAAAATATTTGTTATTGGAAGAACGTATCCAGCGGACCGTGTTCTTAAAAACGGTATCCTCGATAGAACAAAAACCGTAATGAGCAAGCAGCTGCAGGCTGCCGGGCGGGTTATCATAAAGGATAAAACGCCCCTTTCCGTCGACCGCCCAGGCAAACATGATTCCAAAGGGCCCCTGGACCATGCAGTGATCATAAACAGCCTGAAGCAGTTCCCGGGACAGAATTGCAAAATCACTTTTATGGGCCCATAACTCCCTGGCCTGCAGTTGGGAAAGGAAAAAGAAAGCGCGCTGCAGCAAAGCGTTGTTATAGGTCAGGTAAGGGTAAGAGACAGGATCATCAGAAGGGCTGAGGAAAGTGCTGTAGAGTCCCGACTGGGGGTCAAAGCGCTCGAAAGCTTTATCGACCAGGATATTTAAACCCTCCCTGATCAGGTTTTCATCCAATATTGAATTATCCGCGCTGCCATCAAGGTATTGTTTAAGAGCGAGGAAGAAAGCGGTCAGCTCATCCAGCTCAAAGCCCGGGTAGAGGACAGTTCCATTTATATAATGGGCGTGTTCGCCGGCGTTTTTGATATGGTGCCGGTAAACATTGAGCAGTAGTTCACGGGCCGTATCCGGATCGGAGGCCATGATGGCCGGAAAGCTCCACAAAAAAGTATCGCGGCTCCAGAAAGCTGAACTGACATAATAACGAGGGCTGCGGGAAGTTACCGGAATTAATTCCTCACTGTCCAGCGAGCGGGCCAGAGAGTAAAAGTAGCAGAAGAAAAAATTCCGGTTTAAGAGGGGGGCAAGCTCTTTGTCTTCAAGGTTGAACTGCCTGCTTTCAAGCCACTGCCCGGTTAGCTCCTTTAATGCATGCATTCCGCGCCTTCGAAGATCTATGGCTGTTGTTCCGGCTCCGTCTGCATCGAGGTTTACAGCAGTGTAAATCTTGATCTCGTACTGCTTACCCGGGCCCAGATTTACATCGGAGATGGCGCTGAAGGCGCCGCCTTCGGGGTTATAGTCCCATTTTGCGGCCGGTTCTGCTGCCAGGGCCAGGGCGGCCAGGGGTAATCCCGCTGAAGCTTCCAGGATCAGGCTGCCGGTCCAGCGGTCAAAGAAAATATTTCTGCTGTCCCTTACAGGCCGGCGATTGAAAACCAGGTAATTAAAACTTTCCCACCATCCCTGCCAGCCAAGTTTTAGGGCCAGGGATTGATCGCTGTTATTGCTGAAAGTTAGTCGGTAGCAGGCACCCTTAAAGCCGGGTGGAGCAAATATTTCACCTTCCACCGACCAGCCGCCCTTTTTATTAAAACTGAAAGCAGGGATCCAGTTAAGCTGGTAATGCCAGTCCAGCTGATCAGCCAGTTCCACTTTTTTATCATTTATGTAAATGACCGGTTCCAGCAGCGGTTTTTGTTCGCTTCCCGAGAATTCAAGCCCACCCTTTTGATCCAGGCGCAGGGTGTTAAATGATACGATGCCTGCCCCGGGACTGATGTGGGGCAGCGCTAAGTACTCGTTGCCGGTCAGGTATAACTGATCGGGAGTGATTATCTCTTCCGGAACCGTTAAAAGGATCTCTCTTTCTGGTTTTTGGCTCACCCTATTTCCTCCTCACTAATCAGACACTGCAGGTACCAAGATGCATGTTCGATGCATATTCCCTAATAACTTTTCGCTTTATTTTCTTTAAAACCTTTTAAAATCTGTTTTTAACCTTTAAATTTAAGCTCACTCCCGGTTGCCATCCTACCCTTGACGACCCCTCTGGAAAGCCTTATAATCTTCTTTGAACAGAAAAAATATTTGTCGGGATGGCGGAATTGGCAGACGCGCACGGTTGAGGGCCGTGTGGTAAATACCATGGGGGTTCAAGTCCCCCTCCCGACACCACCAAAGGTTAAGCGTGGAGCGAAACTCCGCGCTTAACCTTTTTAAGCCAAGGAATATTGGGGACGGTTCTTTTTATTCCTCATTC
>PWGD01000199.1 GCA_003554395.1 Syntrophomonadaceae bacterium | reverse complement strand
TTGAAATAATGCATATCCGCCTTCTAAAAGCGGATAAGATCATCAAAGCACCACAGGCCGGGCCTGGGGATTTGAAAAGGGGATTGCCATGACTGAAAAAACCGAACCTGAAGCAATGACCAACTTTATTTACAACATGATCAAAGAAGATTTTGAAAAAGGGGTGCTCGGAGACAAATGCGTGCATACCCGTTTTCCGCCCGAACCGAACGGTTACCTGCATATCGGCCATGCCCGGGCGGTTATCCTGAACTACAAGCTGGCCAAAATATTTAAGGGCAAGTTTAACCTCCGTTTTGATGACACCAACCCGATCAAAGAAGAACAGGAATTTGTCGACTCCATCATGGATGATATCCGCTGGCTGGGAGCCGACTGGGAAGATCGCCTGTTTTTCAGCTCCGACTATTTCGAAGTCAAGTATGAATTTGCTCTCCGCCTGATCAGGGCCGGGCGCGCCTACGTCTGCGATTTAAGCCAGGAAGAGATTAGAGAATACCGCGGAACCCTCACCGAACCGGGCCAAGAAAGCCCCTATCGCAGCCGCCCGGTAGCAGAAAATCTCGACCTGTTCCAAAGAATGCGCAAAGGCGAATTTGATACCGGCAGCCGGGTTCTCCGGGCCAGGATCGATATGGCTTCCGGCAACCTGAACATGCGCGATCCGGTCATTTACCGGATCCTGCACGCCGCTCACCACCGCACCGGTGATAAGTGGTGTATTTACCCTATGTACGACTTTGATCACCCCTTTTCCGATGCCCATGAAGGAATCACCCATTCCCTGTGTTCAATTGAATATACCGATCACCGTCCCCTTTATGACTGGATCGTGGAAAATGCCCTTGAACTCTACCCGGAAGCGGTCAACTTTCGTTCCCGGCAGACTGAATTTGCCCGCCTGAACCTGACCTATACAGTAATGAGCAAACGTAAGCTGCGCCGCCTGGTGGAAGAAAAATTTGTCGGGGGCTGGGACGATCCCCGCATGCCTACTATTGCCGGCATGCGCAGGAGGGGTTATACCCCCGCTTCCATCGCCGACTTCCAGGAACGGGTGGGAGTCTCACGGGCCGACAGCACTGCCGACCTGGCTTTACTGGAACACTGCATCAGGGAAGAGCTTGAAACCTCGGCTCCGCGCTTAATGGCCGTCCTTGACCCGGTCAAGGTGGTTATCACAAACTGGCCTGCCGGAGCAGCTGAGCTGACGAAAATAGAAAATATTCCCGGTAATGACAGCGCCGGGACCAGAGAAGTGCCTTTCAGCGGAGAGCTCTATATTGAGCGGGACGACTTCATGGAGGACCCGCCTAAAAAATTCTTCCGCCTGGCTCCGGGCAGGGAGGTCCGCCTCAAAGGAGCCTACATTATCAAATGTGAAGATGTAATCAAGGACTCTGAAGGGAATATTAGCGAACTGCGCTGCACTTACGATCCCCAAACCAGAAGCGGCGCCGACACCAGCGGCAAAAAGGTTAAAGGAGTGATCCACTGGACTTCGGTCGAACATGCGTCCTGGATTAAAGTTAATCTTTACGACAACCTTTTTACTATTGAGAACCCGGAAGAAGAGCGGGAGGTCGACTTTACCGCTAACATTAACCCGCAATCGCTCCTGGTCTGTGAAAATGTGCCCGCCGAGCCGGCTGTTGCCGAAGCATCTCCCGGTTCCCGCTTCCAGTTTTTGCGTAAAGGCTATTTCTATTATGATCCCGTAGCCACAATCGGCAGTAAGCCGGTTTTTAACCGCATCGTCCCTTTAAAAGACAGCTGGGCCAAAATAAAACAGAAAGGCTAACTGATTTGTAACGAAGCGGGCCTTATAAGGTATATTTTTTAGAGTGAAAGGTTTTTCCTACAATCGGCCTAAGGGGAAGATGGATCAATGAACGAATATCTTCTGCAGTTGATGAACAAGGCTAAATATCCTTTTTCCAAAAATAGAAATATAGCCAAATGAAGAAAAGGGCAGGCAAAGGGCAACATAACCAGGATGGAAAACCAGAACGAGCTAAAGATGCTTTTTGCCCTGGGCGCCATTGTTTTAGTATCAGCTGTGGCGACTGTTCTAATCTATCTCAGCGTGATGAACTAGGCTTGATTGAAAACCGGTTGCTGTTCTTACCGGTGTTTGCCCTGCTTGACGGCCTCAATTCAGCTCTGAATTTGATCCAGCCCTACCGGCTCACTCATATAAAACCTTACCCTCGTAAAAATCTTACCCTTTCCATGATACCGGCTTTTCGATATACTTATTCTTATAAATGACTAAGGGGGATCAGGATGCATAAAGCTACAGTCCGGCAACTGGTTAATGATGCCGATAGTTTTGCTGAAAAAGAGGTAATGATAAACGGTTGGATCAGAAACAACCGCGATCAAAAATCTTTTGGTTTTATTGCCCTCAATGACGGGACTCATTTTAATACAATCCAGATCGTTTATGAAAAAGAATTTATATCAAATTATGACCGGGTGGCAGCCATGCGGGTTGGTTCGGCGGTCAGCGCAACCGGAAAACTGGTGCTGACCCCTGGAGCCCGGCAGCCTTTTGAAATAAAAGCTTCTGAAATACGCCTGGAAGGCGACTCTCCTTCTGATTACCCGATCCAACCCAAAAGGCACAGCCGGGAATTCTTAAGAGAAGTAGCCCACCTGCGTCCCCGGACCAATCTTTTCAATGCTGTGTTCAGGGTTCGTTCCCTGCTCGCCTTTGCCATTCACCAATTTTTCCAGGAAAAAGGGTTCGTATATTTACAATCTCCCATTATAACAGCCAACGATGCCGAGGGAGCGGGAGAATTATTCCGGGTCACCACCCTCGATCCAGTCCATCCGCCTCTCAACGATCACGGGACAGTTGATTATGCCGGCGATTTTTTCGGCAAAAAAACCAACCTTACCGTCAGCGGCCAGCTGGAAGCAGAAGTGTTTGCCCTGGCCTTCCAGAATGTCTATACCTTTGGCCCTACATTCCGGGCCGAGAATTCCAACACTCCCCGCCATGCCGCCGAATTTTGGATGATTGAGCCCGAAATTGCTTTTGCCGATTTAAACGACAACATGGACCTGGCCGAAGAGATGGTCAAGTACCTGATTAATTACCTGCTTGACAAAGCCGAACCGGAGATGGACTTCTTCAACCAGTTTGTAGACAAGGGGCTTAAAGAAAAGCTCCAAAACATCGTCAATGCGGAGTTTGCCCGAATCACCTATGCAGAAGCGATCGATGAACTGAAGAAAACAAACCAAAAATTTGAATACCCCGCAGAGTGGGGCAGGGACCTGCAGACCGAGCATGAAAGGTGCCTGACCGAAAAAGTTTATCACAAACCGGTCTTTGTTACCGGTTACCCCAGGGACATTAAAGCCTTTTACATGCGCGTTAATGACGATCAAAAAACAGTAGCTGCCATGGACCTTCTGGTACCGGGAGTCGGTGAAATTATCGGCGGCAGCCAGAGGGAAGAAAGGGCCGAAGTTTTAGAACAGAACATGGCTAACTTCAATATCAACCGGGAGGATCTGTGGTGGTATATGGAGCTTCGCAAGTACGGAGGAGTCAAACATGCCGGGTTTGGGCTCGGTTTTGAAAGGATTCTGATGTATCTGACCGGGGTCGGTAATATCAGGGACGTAATCCCCTTCCCCCGGACGGTTAATTCCTGTGAATTTTAAACCTGCCCTGAAAATATAATCGGAGGTGTAACCATGGACCCGGCAGAAGAACGTAACTGGATTTTGCAGAAACTCAACATCGGTAAGGAACTCCTTTACTTAACCCTGGAAGATGTCATTAAAACCGGGGTGCAAATCGAAGACATCCTCGCTTTAACCCGCAGCGCCCTGATAGCCCACGGCAAAAAAGAGTATGAAATGCCGGCTAAAATAGGAGTCCACCCTTATGCAGAGGTCTTTTACCATGCCATGCCTGCTTATGTCCCTTCAGAAAACGCGGTAGGTTTAAAATGGATCGAATGTTACCCTTCCAATCCTTCCAGGTTCAAGCTTCCCCAGACTACCGGTCTTCTGGCCTTAAATGATGTGGAATCCGGCTGTCCCCTGGCCATAATGGACGCCACCTGGATTACGGCCATGCGCACCCCGGCTGTAACCGTCCTGGCTGCCCGGGCTTTACATCCCGGGGCGGAAACCTTCGGCATGTTCGGCTGCGGGGTGCAGGGCATTGAGCACTGCCGCTTTGTTGTCCATACCCTGGAAAAACTCAAGAAGATCTATGTTTACGATAAAAGTGAAGAAGCAATGGAGAACCTGGTCAATACTGTGCAACCGCAAATCGATATCGAAATAATCCGCGGCAAAGACCCCGAAACTGTAACCAAAAACTGCGAAGTAATGAGTTCGGCAACGGTAATCCTCCAGGAGCAGCTGTCAGTAGTCAGAGACGAGTGGGTTTCTAGCGGACAGACCATCCTGCCCTGTGACCTCAATACTTTCTGGGATCCGGCCACTGCCAGGAGGGCGGACAAGTATATCGTCGACAGCGCCGAAGAACACCGGCTTTTTGCCGAAATGGGTTATTTCCCCGAGGGTTTGCCGGAAATAACCTGTGAAACCGGTGAAGTTTTAGCCGGAGCAACCCCGGGCCGGGAAGCCCCCGAAGAACTAATTGTCTGCAGCAATATTGGCATGGCTGTCTGTGATGTTGTTGTCGGGAAAGAGGTTTTCAGGCGGGCCCTGGAAAAAGAGATGGGCTGTATCCTGCCCCTCTAAAAACTAACACAGGGACGGTTTTTGGGTCTGGCAACAAATAATATTTACTTTGGATGTAATATATGCCAACAGGAGAATCGTCCCGGCGTTTGATCTGTCAACAGTGTTTGGTCGAGGCCTGGGGTCTGTTGGCCCGTGAGGATGTCACGATGGTGGATTTTTAAGGGCAGTCTTAAGGGTGTTGATTCCGCTCCAGATCAGGTAAAAGGCTACAGCTACTGAGCCCAGGGCGTCGATATAGCGGGTGGCGGGAGCAGTTGGTGCAATAGCCACTGCAGAAAGGGCCAGGATTACGCAAAAATCGACCACGGCTTTGGCTTGGTACATCAGGCGCTGAGAGTCTATAACCGGGTTATAATGTTCGACGGTCATTTTCGCGTAGCGCCTCCAGAACCAGGAGTTGACGGCAAGCCCCAGGATGGCAATTGCCAGCCCCGGATAGACATTTCCGCCCGGCTCAAAGGTGTCGATCCTGGTTCCGGTGATAATGAACATAATTATGCCGGAGATACCGAGAGCCCCCGCCACGCTGAGCCCGGCGATTTTTTCCAGCCGGGCCTTTTGCTCAGCGTCCACGTCCCGGCCTTTTTCCACGTAGCGAAAAACACGCCAGGAGATAAACATGGCGATTAATTCCACGGTGCGGCGAATAAAATCAGCCAGCTGGGTGTTCGAGCGGCTTAAGATGACGGCAATGCCGGTGGTCAGGGGAGCCCACATGCTCAGAAGCAAGGCTGTGATTAATGTTTTTTCCCGCCTTGCCACCTGATCTTCTGAAAGGCTCTTCATATTGATTTACCATCCCAGGAACATGAATAAATAGATCAGGGGGAAGATAACTAGAGAGGTGGTGATCGGAACCGTGAGGGTGTCCAGACCTTTCCTGGAAAAAAGCTCCACGATACCGCATACCGGTGCCGCTATTAAAGATATAAGCAGGCTTGACAGCCAGGGCAGGCCGGCATAGAAGATTAAAGTTAGAAAGAGGGCCAGGCTGGCGGCTATGATCATAGCCGCAGTTCCTTCGAGAGTTTTCGCTTTTTCTATGTAACGGTTGATTACCTTACGGCGCCCTATCGCTTTTCCGACCAGGGCGGCGGCAGCGTCACCGAAGCCCCAGGCCATTACAGCAACGGCGGTGATGAAATGCCAGCTGGTTCCAAGCAGGCCCCAAAAGATAAAAATCAGGAGGGCAAAACTGAGCTGGACATAGAGCAGCTGTTTCCTCAGTTCGCCCCGGCCCTTGGTGCGGTCTACAAACAGTCTCTGATAGAACGATGTTTTTTCGATTAACAACAGGGCGGGATAACCAACCAAAACCAGCAAAAAGGCAGCCCCAACAGCCATATACCAGGTGCTGAAAAAATGCAGGAGTATAAAAATGGACATGCTGTAACCCACATGATGAATTTTGCGGATGTATTCCTTGGGAACCCCAAACCAGTATCTGAGCATAATTGGCATCAGGGCCACCACGATCAGGTAATAAGCCAGTAAAATTAAGGCTCCCATTAAATCAGTATTCACTTCATAAATCTCCCTTTTTGCGCAACCTGCCCTGCATTCTGATACCCGGGGATCATGTTTACCAGGGCAAGATTAAGTTTTTTTCCAGCCTTATTTATGACCGCTATCATAAATAATTATAACAGAAAAACGGTTGCATTTATAGGACCCGGAAAAAATGCTGGCCTCAGGACTTCACAACCGGAAGCTGGTCAGTAATAAATCCTTTTCCCTGCTTCCAAAAAGATCTATAATTATAATGAAAAGCTTCTCAGAGGCCCTGAAAGGAGTCCGGGTATTAACCAGGCTCAAAGCCGAAAAACAGGAGGTTTAATTGTCAATGTGCATGATCAGTTTATACAAAGGCAGCGCAGAGGAAGAAAATAAGATAGCCGATAACATTACCAAGTATACTCTTGATTTGGAAGCTAAAAAACTTAAAGTTTATCCCATGCTTAAGGAGCCGCAGGAATTTAGCATTGATAAAGGCCTGAGCTGGGATGAAAGCAATGACTCAATGATTATTGAGTAAGCGGCATAAACTATTAAAACCGGACAAATTTAAAGGGGCAGTTCGAGGATATTTTGAACTGCCTTACTGTTTTTTCAATAAAATCCAGGGGGTCAGAACTTCGAAGAAGGTGTCGCCACCGTGCAGGTAGAGGGGCTCTTCTTTATTGTTGTGATCGCGGTAGAAGTTTGTCTTAAATCCGTGGTCGGAGACGATCATTAACAATGAACCCTCCGGGAGGTATCTTAAAAGGGGGACCAGCTTTTTACGACTGTGCATCAGCAGTTCGTCTAAAAGCTGCGGGAGGTTGTCCCGGGAAGCATGAATCTTATCATCGATAAAGTTATATTTAATTGCCTTCAAGGATTGACCATGGCTGCGGCACAGCCGGGAGTTGTCCACAGCTTCAAGAAAAGCGTTCGGATCTGAAACTAACTCTTCCACCATCTTATCATCCAGGTAAAGGATATGGCCAAGCAGGTTTTCTTCTTTCAAAGACTGCAGCTGGACTTCAGTAATGGTCGGCCGGAGGGCCCAGAGAAGCCCTTCTCGCAGGACCCTGAAGTTGTGGCCGCCTGCACCCAGCCCTTGTTCAAGGAGGGCCTCCCAGGTGTCAAGGCGGGCGCCGTCCAGGATGGCCAGGTAAACACCGCGGCCGCTGCTTTCTTTTGCTGTCCATCCCGGCAGGCGCCGGAACAGTTCAGCCAGGGTTTGTCTCCTGGTTACAGCATCTTTTTGGTAGTGCTCGGCAAAGGCTTCAGAAAGGGGTTCCATCAGAGAAGCATAATGCCTGAACCACCTTTTTACGGTAATTTCCGGAACTAAACTTTTGGCCGGTTCCTTTGTAAGCTGCCACAGGGATAATTCAAGAGGGGCCAGCATACGGTACAGCCTCTCCCAGCCTTTATCGTTACCGGGAGGATTTTGAGCTGCCCGTTCAGTTTCGCGCAAAATTCGGTTGCATTCAGCCAGAGTGTGGAGCGCTTCCAGGGACTTATATTTGCTGTTGCGGTGAAGAGCACTCAGGCCGGGCAGGGTTTCCGGCCCTCTTTTTAATACTTCACCCAGCATTCCGGCCATGATGTTTAACTGCGGGGCCGACTCCTCGGCTGTAATCCTGGCGGCAAGTTTAGCGGCCAGGTTCTCGCTCACTGCCGGGAAAAAAGGTTCATCGGTCATTAATAGCAGCAGGGTTTCAAACTGGTGCGATGATATGCCGCCAAAGTGGTAATAGCTCTCCAAGAGCTGATCGGCGGAGACGATTTCATTGCCCTGTTCTGCCGCCCGGGCCAGAAAATCTTCCGATAGATCTTCTGGACCTGACCATAAGCTTTCTCCCATTGCTGCCAGGTCCTGCTGATAGTGCTGCCAACCCTCTTTTAAGGGTTCTGGCTGCCCGTGAAGCAGCTGCTCAAAAACTTCCAAGGGTTCATAGGTTGGCGCCTCGGGGCTGACTGAGGGACCGTGATATTTAAGCCATCCCCACAGCATGGCCAGGGCGATGATCTCTGTTTCCGGGACTGAGGCCGATAAGCTTATCAGGCGGGGGAATTTTTCCTCCAGCAGCGAACGGGCTTCCCGCCCGGCCTGCTCTGGCCAGTCCGGGCCGCTTTCCCGGCTGATCAGCGCCGTTTCTTCCCGGCGGGTGACCCGGATATAGTCAGGCGGCTTTGCATCTTCTCCGGCCAGCCATTTTTGAAAGAGTTCTTCCAACTGGGTTTTATTAAAAACCCTATCTGAGAGCATGTCCTGTAATTTTTCCACCGGGCGCTCGGCAATCATTGCATCGCCGGTAAGGGCCCGGTTTATCTGGATGATCGTATTCTGGTTAAGCAGTTTGTTAAGCTGTTTTACCAGGCTGGAATCTTTGATGCCCCCCTTATCCTCCGGGCCAATATTTATTGTGAGCAGGTCTCGTAAAGGTTCTGCTTCCCGGCGCCTGCCGACAAGTTCGAGATGTTCGGTATGGGCAAGAAGCTTCTGTTTTTGTTCCGGTTTTTGAAGGATCGTGATGTAGGCCCTGATCCCGCTTAAAATTTGGTTTTCCAGGTCGGCTTGATCCGGCAGATCGATTTTTTCGCCCAGTACGAATCCACAGGGGCAAAGTGGCTGTTCCTCCAGAATCATTTCATCGGCCCGGTGGCACTCCCTTTCCAGGGCTTGCGAGAGGCGACGGTTAATATTGACCATGTCTTCTTCTACGACCACGGCATTAATTTTACCAAGCTGATCAAGGAGGCGGTAAGCTTCGGTTTCTAAGATAGTCCGGTAAGGCTTCATCCGCTCCAACCCTACTGCCTGCTTGTGCTCGGACAGATAAAGATTAATATATTCTTCCCGGAACTGTTTAAATTCACGCTTTAGCCTCTCCCGGTGCTTTTCTTCCCATAAAAGGGTTTCTTCTTCCAGCAGTTCCCTTACCAGCCGGTAACGCTTGCGCAATTGAGCGTATTGTTTCCCTTCGGGAAGGACCAGGTTGTCATTTTTAACATAGTGTCCCAGGCGCATGATCTCCGGCAGATCAGCATCAAAGAATTGTTCAAGCGCTTTCAAACGGTGCCAGTCATCGCCAACCAGGGGTGATGACTGACAGGCGGCCAGGAAACGTTCCAAACCTTCCCGGGAGGCATAGGAAGTTTTTATCTCATCGAGGAAAGAGTTGAATCGATTTGCTGTTTTAACCAGGTGGTCCCAGTTAATGGTAGAGAAGAAAGGATATTTTTTTAACTGCTCGATCCGCTTTTTGATCTCTGCCGTTTTATGAGTCCATTCGACTTTGAAAGCAATTATTTCTTCCCAGGCCTGCTGTTGGGCGCTAAAGGTCAGTGGTCCGCTGCGCAGCTTTGCCGGAAGGAAGGGCAGTTCTTCCATAACTTTTTGCAGTTCAGGCTTGATTAAGGTTCCCGGCCCCAGGGCTTCGATTTTCCAGAAGCGGTAGTAATTGACCTGAGACGGGGCCAGCTTTTTCCCGCCCTGGTAGGCTGAAACAGCTCCGCTCAAGATCGCCGCTGTCCCGAGGATCTGGAAACAGGTTGCGTTAAGGCCAAAGGGTCCTTTGCGCAGGTGCCAGTAGAGGCGCTGAAGTGATATTTGCCCGTCTTCGGGAATTCGGGCCATAAATTCTTTCACCAGGGGCGAAGTTTTAGGGCTTATTTCCAGCTGATAATAGCGGCCTTTCTTTTTGGCCAGGCCCAGGGGACCCAGGTAGGTATCAAGCATCATTTTTGTGCCCCGTTCCAGCTCTTCCTGTTCCAGCTGGGGAGAAAAGAGGATGTCGAGGGTCCGCTGCATCAGGCTGCCGGTTTGGTGGTCACTGGCCGGCATAATTTCACTGTGCCGGGGGAATCGTTTTTTCAAGATTTCTGATCCAAGCTGAGAGACCAATTCTTTAAAGGTCATATAGCCAAATGACGCCGGAGTGGGCATATGATCCCCGGCCCGGAGCCGCCCCTGATAATAGATTTTGCGGAAGATTTCTTTGACCGCTCCTTTTTCTTCGGCCAGCACCATATCGACCTGCTTCTTGATCTGCCTGCCCGTAGGGCTGTTGTCGGCAGAATACTCTTCCTGTAAAATCCGGTAGGCGTAGGCGCGCCTGAGCTGTTCTTCTTCTCCGCCGGTTATTTCCCGGGGCATCCAAAGCCCGACACACTGGCGCAGTTCAGCATCGAACTCTTCATAAACTGCCTGCCACGAAGTAAAGGTATAGTCCTGTCCGGCATAAAAGGGAGGGATGATGAAAAAAAGAAAGTCAGTTTCCCGGTTAAATAACTCTTCGCGCAGTTCCGTGCGCAGTTCTTTCGAAATGGCCGCAGGCGAGTTAAAAATGAGTTTTCCGGAGCGCCCGGTATTCTGCCAGGTTATCTCCAGATCCTGAAACGGTTCCTGCTGCAGCATTTTAAGAGGCAGGGAGGCTTCTTCAAGCCAGGGCAGAAGGCCTTCAATAGTGGCGGGGTCATTTTCATGGAGCGATTTATTAATATTCTCCAGCTTTTTTTTCATTAAGACAGTAACATCGGCCTTAAGATCGACAGAGTAACTGCTATCCCCCGAATCTGTTTCCCGGGCGGAAATGTAGGCCCCGTGGGCATGCAGCTTCTCCATTATTTCGTGGATATAGTCGTAGTTGATTTGGCTTTCGAGGCCGCTGTAACGATGCAGGAGCAGCCGGGCCAGTTCCCCGGCCGTAAAATTTTTCGGGGCCCGGGCCAGGGCGCCGAGGATCAGCAGCTTAAGCAGGCGCAAAGCGATTGCCGCATCTTCCTGATCGCTGAAAATGCCTTTTATTTCCCGCTCATAATAATGGAAAACCTGTTCGCTGTAGGGGCTCGTTTCCACTGTCTCACGCAGCCGATCCCGAAAATGGTCAAAAATATAGTCGGGGGTAAGCAGTTCAGTGGCCGGCTGCTCCAGGAAAGGGTCAATGCCTCTGGCAGGGTCGCCGGCCAGGCGATGATGAATAAAATCAATGACGCCCCGGTGCTGGGAGAAAAGAGGGCGCAGTTCATCTAAAAGATCGACCGTGGAGGGGTGAACGGGATAAAGCTCGAAAAAATCTTCCCGGGAAAAAGGCAGCCCGTCAAAAGCATTTTCCAGCTGGCCCAGGATTTGCGTTAAAGCCCGGTCCGCCCCTTCTTTCTTGCGGACCAGGCGCCCGGAAACTATTTTTTTAACATGTTCACCGGAAAGATAGAATCGAACCGGGTAGCGGTCCTTGATTTTATGCAGCAATTCCCCGGATAAAGAGCCGGTATTTTCAATGTTTTCCTGCATCGTAGCTATGATCCAGGCCGGAATGGCTTCGGCGAATTCTCCCAGGTATTGCAGGAAGCGGACGTCTTCGTTGTAGGCGCGAGCATTTTCTTTAGAGCGCAGGAACTCGGACAGTTCATCAATCAGCAGGACCAGGCCGCCGAACCCGCTATATTCCAGGCTTTGTTTGAGCTTTGCGAAAGCTTCCCGCCGCGGCAGCTCCAGGAGATCGGCCGGGGCTTCGGCACTTTTTTCTGATCTTTCCGCGGATTGAGCGTTAGCCTGAAGCCTGGTGGCTATTTGTTTCAGAACAATTTCTTCTAAATATTCCCGGTTGCTGTGTTCCACCAGGGAGATTTCAACGACGAGAGGATTAAGGGTGGATGCTTGTTTGAGCAGTGGGGGCAATTTATCAGCGGCCGGGCGATGTTCCCGGCAGGTTTGAATGAAGCTCCGGCGGGCCTCCGGATCGCTGAGCGTCAAACTCAAAACATTCAACAGGTGCGATTTCCCGGATCCATAATTGCCGATGACAAAAAACCCTCTGCCCTCCGGGGAAGCAACCTTGTCAAGGATATTGGTCAGGGCAAAAGAAACCTCGTTGGTGAGGATGAAAGTTTCAATGATATGCCGGCGCAGCTTGCTGTCGCCTAAGTCGGCGAGGCGGATAACGGTGCGCACCGGGGGAATATGAACCAGTTCGCCAACCTTCATCTTCTTCAATCCTCCTGACTGTTTTCCTCTTTAGGTTCGGCCGCTTTCATTAATTTCCGGATTGCTCCGTAAAATTCCTTGCGCTGGGGGTATTTCTGGAGCAGTTCTTCAAAATAAAGGGCGGTTTCTTTTTCTTTGCCCAGTTCCACGGCGTCTTTGAGCAGTGAGGATTTGGCCGTCTTGTTCCCGGGGCGGCGGTAGAGAAGCAGTTTTAACAAAGGCCAGGCCTCTTCTTTTTTGCCCAGGCGCCGGTAAGAAAAGAGGAGCTGGGAAAGGGCGAGCAGGTTTTCCGGATCAAGTTCTCGCGCCTTCCGGTAGGCCTCAGCGGCGGCAGCTTCATCGCCGGCCCGGCGCAGCTGATCACCCAGGAGCAGGTGAAGATGGGGATTATTTTTCCTTTGACCGACCTTAATAATTTTCTGCAACTGTGAAACCGCCTCCTGTGGCTCCAGGCGGTCCAGCTTTAATCGCATATGTTCGGCGTAAGACAGAAAATCCTCTTCTGTGGAAACACCGGAAAGGGCCCCTGCAGGCAAGCCTTGCCCTGCCGTTTTGGCCGGTTCCCCGGGTTCGATTCTTTTTTGCAAAGAGGCAAATTGCTTCAAGAGGTAACCGTCCTGGGGATATTTTTGGAGGGCTTCTTTTAATACTTTTAGGGCCTCCTGTTCTTTTTTATCCATTTCCAGGGCTCGGGCCAGGCGGCCGAACCTGAAAGCGTTGGGGGCCAGGCGGCATGCTTTTTGCAGGTTGTCGACAGCTTCTTTTGCAGCATTGCTGTCCAGGGCGGCCATTCCCAGCGCGGTCAGGGCGGTGACCTGGTGCGGGTCTACTTCCAGGACCTCCAGGGCAGTTTGCTTTGCTTCTTTGGTTTTTCCCTGGCGCATCAGGACATCAGCCAGGTTTGCTTTGAGGGTGTTGTGTTCAAAACTGCCCGGGCCGTAGTCCTCCATGGCCTCAGATAACAATAACTCCGCTTCTGGAAATTGCTTCTGAAGGCGATGCTGCCAGCTTTGATCAAGTATTTCCTTAAAATTTTTACTTTCCATTACCGCCGGTTCACCACTTTGTTATAATAGCAATAATAAAACTTATGAGCTGATCAATCGGGGGCCGATTTCATAAAATTCTCATGCAGCTAAAGAAATTCGCCACCGGTGATGACTGTTCCTGCCATGGCCATTTAAAGAGCTGAGATGCGGAAGGGAGGGTTCTTTTGGCAGAAGATATGGTCGCCACTTTGACGAAAAGAGCCCAGGTAACTTATGCCGGGGGCAGCGCTGCTTTTACCATGCTGGAAAGGTTAATCCTGCTTTATGTCCCTTTTTACTTTTTGCCGCCCCGGGAGTATAACCTTCCTAACCTGGTGCCGGAAGAAACCTTCCTGGGCCTGGTTACTATTCTGGGGGCGGCCCTGGCCCTGGGCCGGATTTTTGATGCCGCCGCCGACCCGGTGGTGGCGACCATGAGCGATAACCTCCGCCTGGGGCTGGGCCGGCGCAAGCCCTTTTTGCTTTTAAGCGCCCTGCCCCTGGCTGCTTTTACCGTCCTTAACTTTAATCCGCCCTATCCCGGCCAGGAACACCTCATTAACGGGATCTGGCTGGCGCTGATGATGAGCTTGTTTTATATTGCTTTTACCGCTTACGTCAATCCTTACCTGTCACTGCTTTCGGAACTGGGCCATACCGATGCCACCCGGATCAACCTCTCCACCCTGGTAGCCCTGTTCGGCCTGGCGGGGATGGTCCTTATAACTGTAATTTTCCCCGAAGTGGTCAGCCGTCTCCAGGAGGCCGGAATCAGCCTTCGCGCTTCCTACCGCTTTGCCGTTGCCGGGGCTGCTGTCCCATCCCTGGTTTTGCTTTTACTGGCCGGATTAAGTTTTAAAGAGTCTGAACACTGCCGGCCCGTAAATTCTGGCCGGCTGGGGCTTAAAAAGTCACTGCTCCAGGTCCTCGAGGTGCGACCTTTTCGCCGTTTCGTGCTCGGGGAAATATTTATGCAGTTTTCCATGAACTTGGTGACCCTGGGTATGCTTTACTACACGGTGGTCATATTCAGGCAGGAACAGCGGTTCATGACTGTGCTTGCCGCCCTTGTTTTTGGCAGTGCCCTGGTGGCCTTTCCTTTTATCAATGCGGCCGCCAAGAAAAGGGGCAAAATCAGGATCCTGACCCTCTCGGCGCTGGTCCTGGCTTTCTGTTCCATGGCGATTTTCCTGCTCAGCTTCAATATGACCGGCGTTTTTTTCTACCTGGGCGTGGGCCTCTTCGCCCTGGCGGGGATACCTACGGCGGCATTCAGTATTCTGATCAACCCAACCATAGCTGAAATTGCCCGCTCCCAGGCGGTTAAGACGGGCGGCCGCCGGGAAGCGAGCTTTTTTGGGGCCCGGGCGGTCCCCTTAAAAATAACTATCGCTATTGCCGGTGGAGTGTTTGGTTTTCTGGTATCTACCTTTGGCCGGGACATTGCTAATCCCCTGGGAGTGCAGTTGACCCTGTTCCTGGTTTCTCTGTCCAGTATTGGAGCTGTTTTGGCTTTTTGGGGTTACCCGGAAAAAGAGGTCCAGGAGGCTTTACAGGAAGAAGAACGGCTTTTTGGGAGCCGAGACAGCGGGCAGCAGTAAAGATGATTCTATCAAAGCGCACCTCAGATCAAAGGGAATAAAACTGGTTTGCCGCTTTTTTGCCGGGTCAGGAGGAATCTTATGATGGTTATAACAGAGATTGACTTGCCCACCAAGGCAGGGGAACTGGCGGCAGTGATCAGGAGTGCTTTTCAGACCGTGGCGGAGGAATTTAATATTACCCCGCAAAATGCCCCTACCAACCCTGCTTTTATAAAAAAGGAAGACTTGATCAAGGGCGCAGAGGCCAAAAGTATTAAGTATTACGGTTGCTACGAGCGGGGGAAACTGCTTGGCTGTTATGCCCTTGAAAAGGCCGGTGACGGGCTCTATTACCTGGAGAGGGTGGCCGTTGTCCCGGAAGCGAGGCACAGGGGAATGGGAAAACAACTGGTCCGGGATGCTTTCAAGCGGGTTAAAGAATGCGGGGGTTTAAAAGTTTCGGTAGCCATTATCGACGAACACAGGATTCTCAAAAACTGGTATAAAGAGCTTGGTTTTAAAGAGACCGGCCGAAAAACATTTCCCCACCTGCCGTTCAATGTTTGTTTTCTCGAATACAGGTTATAAACAGGATAAACTTCCCCTGACAGCTTAAAATCATGGTTCTGATCCTTTTTCCGCCAGGAAGGTCAGTTTCTGGTCCGAACTGCTCCCCCGTTCAAGGCTGAAGCTGGCGTATATGCCCGGCACAATGAAGCCGGCTTTGCCCAGCAGATCTTTCACCAGCTCCGGCGTATAGTCTTTTTCACGGTGTTCCTCCACATATTTTCTAAAGAGGCCCGGTTTCACTTCCTGGAAAACGGTCAGCCTGGCCGACCAGAGGTCTTCTTCGCCAGCAAAGTAACTTTCCATAATCAAAGTGAGCTCTTCCATCTCGGCGCAGCAGCAGCTGCCGTTTTGATTTGCGCAGCGCAGTCCCGGGCGGGTCAGATCGAAGATAAAAAGGCCTCCGTCATTTAAGACCGCATTTATTTTGCCCAGAGCCAGGAAAAGTTCCTCTTTATTTAAAATATAGTTCAGGCCGTCCTGGAAAAGAACGGCCAGGTCAAAGCGGCCGGGTAAATTAAGGCAGCGGAGATCCTGCTGGAAGAATTCCACCTGGAGATTGTTTTGGGCCGTTTTTTGCCGGGCCTGGCTTAGCATTTCCGCTGAGAGGTCTACCCCGGCAGTGCGGTAACCTCTCCTGGCAAAGGGCAGGGTGGAACTGCCCGTACCACAGGCCAGGTCGACCAGGGTTTTGGGCTTTTTATTGGCCTTAGCAAGCAGCTGTTCTACATAGTCGGCCCATGCTTCATAGTCCACCGAGCACATGAGGCGGTCATATATCTCAGCAAAGGCGCTGTACGGTATACTTTGATCTGGTTTTGCAGGTTTCATTGCAGTTTTTGCCTCCAGTCTTCCGGCCGCTGCCTTCAAGCGTCCGGTTCGTGAACCGGCGCGCGATGCTCTCAGCTCTTGTAGCAGTCCTGTAAAATATTCAAGTAAGCCTCTTTATCAATAAAGCGGCAGTTGCTGGGCGTTGATCCGTTAATTTCAGATAACTCGGCCAGGTGCTCAAAATCTTTCGGGTTTACCTGCTCAAGGTTGCTTAATGTGGGGATGCCAATTTCTGAAGACAATTCGGCCAGCTTTTCAACCAGGAGCCGGGAAGCTTCTTCGGCCTCCATATTTTTTACTTCCAGACCGCAGGCTGCGGCAATACGGGCATGGCGCTGCGGATCGGCTTCAGCATTAAAGGCGGTAACTGACGGCAAAAAGATCGAGTTTGCCACCCCGTGCGGGGTGTCGTAAAGGCTGCCGATAGCTTCCGCCAGGCAGTGGACGGCCCCCACATCGGCATGGGAAAAAGCGATTCCAGCCATAACCGAGCCGATCATCATGTCGTCCCGGGCCTGTTTATTGCCGCCTTCGCGGACAGCAGTAGGAAGGGCGGGAAATATCTTTTCAATGGCGGCCAGGGCCAGGGCGTCAGAAAATGGATTGGCCGCACGGCAGGTGTAGGCTTCTATGGCATGGACCAGGGCGTCCATCCCCGTGGAAGCCGTCAATCCTTGGGGTAGTTTGTAGGTGGTTTCGGGGTCGATCAGGGCCAGTTCGGGGGCCAGCCTGACATCTTTAATGCCCATTTTAAAACGGCGCTTCGTATCGGTGATCACCGCTGAACGGGTTACTTCCGAGCCGGTTCCCGCCGTGGTCGGCACGGCAGCCAGGGGCGTTACAGGCCCTGGAACGGTGCCTCTTCCTTCGTAGGATACAAGAGGGCCGCCATAAGTTTGCAAAAGAGCGATGGCCTTGGCTGAATCTATGACCGAGCCTCCTCCTACCGCGACAATGATATCGGCTTTAAACCGCCGCGCTTCTTCTCCGCCTGCCTCGCAATCTGTATCTCTGGGGTTGGGCTTGACATTATCAAATATGGAGCAGTCAAAACCGGCGTCAGCCAGGGAAGATCCTGCTCGATCGGCAAGGCCGGCTTCTTTTACTCCCGGATCGGTGACTAAAAAGGCCCTCTTCCCGCTTGTTACTTCCCCGACCAGCGGGCCGGTGTCTTTAAGCAAACCGGCCGCCACTTCAATCCTGGTCGGCAGATTAAATCCATATTTTTTCATCAAATATATCACTCCTGTAATCATGTTGTAAGGAAAGATTTCGTCTAAGAATCAAGCTTTCCCTTTAAAAGGGAAACTTTTTTCTGCCACCAGGGAGGCAGGTATAAAGGCCAGGGCGATTAAAAGGGGGGCCGGCCTGGCAAGCCTAAAACGCTATGGTCTTATCACAAAAAGAAAAGGAAATGGGATTCTTCAATTGAATGTTGTAGTAAGCAATTAACCGGACGGGATCATTTAGTTATGTTTCTTTTTGCCGGTTTCAATGTCAGATGATACTTGAAAGACATGAGCGGGGGAATAGTAATGATTATGTTTATTTGGCTCGGCATTATCCTTTGTTTATCGCAGTCGGCAATGTTATCCGGTTTGAACCTGGCCTTTTTCAGTGTCAGTAAACTGCGGCTGGAAATGGAAGCAGGCAATAACGATCGCCATGCCCGGCGGGTGCTGGACCTGAGAGAAGACTCCAATTTCCTGCTGGTAACGATCCTCTGGGCCAACGTTGCGGTAAACGTTCTCCTGGCCCTGCTTTCCGGGTCCGTCTTGACCGGCGTGATGGCTTTTCTTTTTTCCACGGTGTTGATTACCATTGTCGGCGAAATAATTCCCCAGGCTTACTTTTCCAGGCATGCCATAAAAGTAGCCTCTTTTTTATCGCCCCTGCTCCGTTTTTACCAGCTTCTGCTTTATCCTGTCGCTAAACCGACAGCCCTGGTCTTAGACCGGTGGCTTGGCAAGGAAGCCATCCCTTATTTCAGGGAAAAAGATCTGCGGGAGCTGATCACCCTGCATATGGAGTCATTGGAAACCGATATAGAAAAGATGGAAGGGAAGGGAGCTTTGAACTTCCTGGCCCTGGATGATTTGCCCCTGGCTAAAGAAGGAGAAATTATCGATCCGGAGAGCATCCTTTCTATCGAATTTGAAGGAACAAGGCCTCTGTTTCCAGAGATCAGGTCAAGCCCCGATGATGAATTCCTGAGGCAGGTCGAATCTTCAGGTAAAAAGTGGATTATTTTGCTCGATCCTGCCGGCGAGCCCAGGATGGTTTTAAACTCCGATAAATTTATTCGCAATGCCCTCTTTGACATGGTTCGCTTCAACCCTTACCGGCACTGCCACCGTCCCATTATTATCAGGGATGATCAAACCCCTCTCGGAAATGTAATTCCCCGCCTCAAGGTTAACCCCAGGCACAGTGAAGATGATGTGATTGATGAAGATATTGTCCTGCTCTGGGGGGAGCAGAAAAAAGTGATCACCGGTTCAGATATCCTGGGTCGGCTTTTGAGGGGGATCGTTCAAACCGAGGCCGTTGCTTTTGAAAAGCGCAGGTATCAGCAGGCTCCGGAAACAGGCTGATTGCATTTTAGTCTTTAATTATTAATCTGATTCCGACCGGGTTTTCATGGCGATTAGAAAAGCGGTTTTGTATCTGCAACCTTATAGGGTGAAAAACCCGGAAATTAATGTTATAGTAATGACATCGCAATTGTAATATCACGAGGAGGACCGTAATATGAATCGCCGAAGCTTTGTTAAGAAACTGGTTGGCTGGCTGGCCGCAATTTTAATCTTTGTCGGCTTAGGCGGACTTGTTTTTCGTTTATGGGGAGAAGAGGAAGAAGTTTCTCCTGAAAATGCGGAGGAACATGACCTTGAAGTGGGAGAAGATAGGGCGAAAGAAGAGGAGCAAAGGAAAGAAGAGAAGGAAAAAGCCAAAACCGAGGAGGGAAACGAGATGATTCCCCGCAGAACACTGGGCAAAACCGGATATGCAGTCTCACTTTTCAGCCTGGGCGGTGAAGCGACTGTGGAACAATCGGGCCGGGCCGATGAAGCGGAAGCGATCATCAACAGGGCTATTGACAAAGGTGTTAACTACATCGATACCGCTCCGACTTACGGCGGCGGCGGCAGTGAAACTAATATTGGCCGGGTGATGGAGTACCGCCGGGATGAAGTATTTTTGGCCACCAAAACCGGCGACCGCAGTTATGACGGGACCATGCGGCTGATTGAGCAAAGCCTGGAACGCCTGCGCACCGATCATATCGACCTCTACCAGTTACATAACGTGCGGGCTGCCGGAGACCTGGATAGAATCTTTGCAGGAGATGGGGCCCTTAAAGCCTTAGAAAAACTCAAAGAGGAGGGGGTAATTCGCCATGTTGGGATTACAGGGCACAAAGACCCCGGGGTTTTACTGCGGGGCATTAATGAATATCCCTTTGACTGCCTTTTAATGAGCCTTAACGCCGGGGATATCCACTACTCCCCCTTCCAGGATCAGCTGCTCCAGGAAGCGGCAAAAAAAGAAATGGGCATCATAGCCATGAAAGTCACCGCCAGGGGCCGGATTTTCCGGGAAGATGGCCTGCCGGGTATGAAGCAGGCCCTGGACTATGTCTTTTCCTTCCCCATCAGCACTGCTATTGTCGGAATTTCCAGTGAATCTGAAGTGGATGAGAATGCCCGGATTGCCGCCGAATTTGAGAAACTGCCCGCTGAAGAAATCAAGCACCTGGAAGAGCTGGTTAAGCCATACGAGCAGGAGGCCAACTTTTTCAAGGTCCAGTGGTAAAATCCGGAAGAAAATTCAAAGAGCAGGATAACAGGCCTTAAAAAAACCTGCTTATGATGAACTCCCGCCTCATCTGATCCAAAATGAAGCGGGAGTTTTTGTAAATCCGACTTTTTAAAGTTTGTTTCTCTATGTCAAGGCCGGTGCAGAAAGCAGTTTCACCGCCAGGTAGCTGCGCCAGAGAGCTTTAAAGAGCATCACCACTGCCAGCAGAAGCAGCCCGTAAACCAGGTCCGGGTGGAACAGGGCCAGGAGCTGCCAGACCGGGAATCCGGCCCCGGCCGGGATATAGAACAAAATCATAAATGGCACCAGCAGTTCAAGCAGTACCGGCAGGGCCCCCTTCCAGATCAGGCTGAAGAACCCCCGGGGACGGGTTGCTTTAAGTTTTTGCCCCCATTTGCGGGGCAGGATTATTATAGAGCGGATCGCCAACGCCAGCAGGGCCATGATGACGAAGACCAGGGCCAGGTAAATAACAAATGGCAGCCTGGAATTGTTCTGCAGTTCATTTCCCATCAGGAAATCTGCCATGCCCATAGTAATGGCGCCGGCCGGTATTTCGATCTGGCCGCTGGTGTTGGTAAGGACTACAACACCCCACTGTTCTTCAGGTGAAAAGGCCATTGCGGCATTGAAGCCCTGCGTGGAGCCGTCATGGTTCATAATGGTAGTATCGCCGGCTTTTCTTTTTAAAAGGCCCATGGCATATCCGCCTTCATCTGTTGCAGCGCCGGGCTGGTACATTGTTTCGATACTTTCTTTGGAAAGAACCTCTACGCCGCCATAGTGGCCTTGATTCAGGTGCATCAGCAGGTAGTTGCACATATCTTCGGCGCTGGAAATAATAAAACCGGCGGGCAGGGAGCTTTCCAGGTACTGGACATCAGTTTCCGAAGTGAATCCGAACCAGCGCACATGTCCGGCAGCCATTTCTCCGGCTTCACCCTCCTGCCTGGAAAGGTAGCTGTTTCCCATGTCGAGGGGATCAAGTATTTCCGAGCGCACAGGGTCGGAGTAGCTCCGGCCGGTAACTTCTTCTATGAGCAGGCCTAAAATGAGGTAATTGGCATTGGAATATATATAAGCTTCACCAGGCCTGTGTTCCAGGGCGGTAGCATTTAAGTCCCGTACTTCTTGTTCCAGGCTTCTGGCACTGTCTTCAGCCAGGGTGGTGACTCCGGCCAAATTGGGAATGCCGCTGGTCTGCACCAGGAGGTGGCGCACTGTTATTTCACCGGGGTCATAATCGCCGGCCATGGTGAACCAGGGCAGGTAGCCCTGCACCGGGGCATCGAGTTCAAGCTTCCCGGCCTCAACTAACTGCTTAACGGCCACAGCAGTAAAAGATTTGCTCAGGGAACCGATTATAAAAGGGGTCTCGGGGGTTACCGGTTCTCCCCTGCCGGCGCTTCCATATCCCTTAAGATAAACGATCTCACCATCCTGGATAATCCCCAGAGCGAGACCCGGCAGGCGGGAGGCCCGCATTTCACTTTCAATATAGGCATCTATAGCATCGGTATCAAGTTCCTCAGCTGAAGCAGCCCCTATTGAGCTTGCACCGGTTACCAGCAGAAATGATGCTAAGACGATTATAATTTTGGTCATATTTAAGGCCGCCTTTTTCTTTTGATCCGGCAGGCTAAACCTGCACCATATAACATTATACCAGTCCGAAAATTATTATAAAGGCACGATCACAGGTTCTGTTAAACTTAATGTTTCCTGAAAGCGGCCAAGCCGAAAACAAATCCAAGCACTGTGAAGCAATTCATTTTTTCTGCCTCCTTAATATAGGAAAAGGCCCATTAAAATTGTGCCGGTGCCCAGAATTAAGACAACAGCATTAATCAGGGATAGCGTTTTACGGTCTTTTTCTAAAACCCGGGCCACAAAAGCGCGAAACTGCCTGTAATTAAAGAGCACCTGGGATGACTTGATCAGGCTCAGGGAAAGCAGCAGGGTAATCACCAGCGAAAAGGGCACATCTGCCTTAAAGTGCATATACCAGGTATATGCAACGATTATTAAACCGATGAAACCGACGGCCCAGACCCACCGGGGCTGCTGCTCTGTATAAACTGTATTCAACTCAAAAGCGTTCCACTGCCGGGGGAAAAACTGAATAACCAGCCTGTTATCGTTTATTGATGGTATTCTTTTTGGCTGCATCAGATACGGCTGCGATTATTTTTTGGTATCCACTGCAGCGGCATAGATTACCAGCCAAGGCTGTTTTGATATCCTTTTCTTCAGGGTTACGGTTTTTTTGAAGCAGGGTATGGGCGGATAAAAGCATGCCCGGGGTGCAGAAGCCGCACTGGACTGCTCCTTTTTCAAGGAAGGATACTTGAAGGGGATGGGGATGATCTCTGCTGCCCAGGCCTTCAATAGTAAGGACCCGGCAGTTTTCAACTTTAAAGGCCGGGTAAATACAGGAGTTAACAGCTTCATCATTGACAATTACGGTGCAGGCTCCGCATTCGCCCTCGCCGCATCCTTTTTTAGTCCCGGTGAGATCAAGGGTTTCGCGAAGCAGGTCCAGTAAAATGGCATCCGCTTCAATATCAACTGTAACTTCTTGACCGTTAAGTGTAAATTGTATGGTTTTTTTCAAGGTCGACACCTCTTTAACCAGGTTATTACTTAAAGCCACCGGTTTTTAGTTCCTCTCAGGGTTGCTTAAATTTTCTTTGTTTTAATTTATATGGTTCCGCCTGTTTTTGTGAGCCTTGAATTTATAAACGGTCACATTCAGGGCTATAAAGGCCAGCACAGCGCTAATTATAACCGGACGGCCAAGCCAATCCATTGCTCCTGACCGGGGTGAAGCTAAACCCGCAGTTTCTACTTCGAACTCCTTGATTAAATCCTCTTCAAGAGCTTTGCGAATGATAAATGATTCCAGGTAGTTATTTAAACCATTCCTGCTGGCGTACGGGCCCAGGGGTTCAGAACGGAAGTACAATGTCTCGTCTTCAGCATGAGTCATGGTTGTGTAATAATAATCAACTTTTTCCCGGTTGGTTCCATGATCCTGAATGCCAAAGCATAAAATGTATTCATAAATATCATATTGTTCTTCGTAACCAGGCCTGTAGATTTCAAAATACCACATTTCAACCATATGGGAGTAACCCTTGTCCTTATACAGGGATGATTCATAAAAATCACTGATGAAAGTGCCAATTAAAGCTGTAAGTTCTTTTTCCGCGGGTTGTTCGTGAATCCAGGGATGGTATTCCTCACAGGAACCGCAGGCAGAAGCGGTAATTGGAACCAGGG
>PWGD01000062.1 GCA_003554395.1 Syntrophomonadaceae bacterium | reverse complement strand
TCGAAATAACCGCTGCTTTCCACTTCGTAGCCCAGCTGGGCCAGCATCTCCTGCAGCATCTCCACGTCGGTCCCGTAATCTTCCTGTTCCAGGGGCCCGGGATGAAAATAGCGGTAGTAATGCAGTATTTCAGACATTTCGATCTCATAATCGGGGATGATGCCGTGCTTATCGATATTGTGCCCCGAAGGAGTAAAATAATTGGCCACGGTCAGCATGATGGCGTTTTCGCCCTTGAGCTGTTCCAGCTGCTGGACCGAGGCTTTGCCGTAGGTGGTCTGCCCCACCAGCAGGGCTACCTGCCGGTCCTGCAGCGCCCCGGCCAACAGTTCAGCCGAACTGGCCGTATCTTCGTTGATTAAAACCACCATAGGGTACGGCTTCGGGGCGGCGCTGGATTGATAAATAGTCCGAACTTCCTCGTCGCGCCCGACCAGCCTGACAATTTCTCCCTCCGGGACAATTTCCTGGGCCACTTTCACCACCTGGTCCAGCAGCCCCCCGGGATTGTTGCGCAGGTCCAGCACTAACCCCCGCTCTAAACCCTGCTGCTCCATCCGCCCCAGGTGATCCTCGAACAAAGCGGCGGTATTGCTGTCAAAATTGGTAATAGTTATATAGCCGAGACCCTCTTCCAGCCTTTCGCTGTAGACGGTGGTGATCTGGATTTCCTCCCTGCTAACGGTCATATCGATCGGCTCATCGCTGCCCGGACGGCGAATTTTAACCTCCACCTGGCTGCCGGCAGGACCCCTTAAAAGTTCCACGGCCCGTTCCAGCCCTTCCCCGGTCAGGGGCTGGCCGTCAGCCTCCAGGATCCGATCGCCGGCTATAACACCGCTTCTTTCGGCGGGCGAACCGGGGAAAGTTTCAAAAACCACTATATCGGGGCCGGCCTCAATAATCCGGATCCCCAGGCCGCCGTACGAACCCCTGGTATCGAGCAGGAATTCTTCCAGTTCGCCGGGATCATAAAAGCGGACCTGGGGGTCGTCAATAATGTCGATCATGCCCCGGATGGCCCCTTCAATCAGTTCTTCGGTCTCCACGGGATAAAAGTAATTGGTGCTGATCTTGTTCAGGGCTTCGAAAAATAATTCAGCCTCGTCCTCGAAATCGCGATCGCCTGCCCGCTCAGCCGGCTCATACCTGATAATTTTTGTCGGCTCTTCCTGAGCGGCCGGGGCAGGATCAAAGCGGCCGGAAAAGACCAGGTAATTAATAACATTGGTCCCTACCAGCAGGACAATAAATACCGCCAGCGCCCCGTAGAGGAGCCGTTTATCAATCCTCTCCAAACCGTTCGCCCCCAGTTTCCAGTTTATAATCTCCTGCAAGAAACCTTTTTTAAAAGCTCTTTTGACCCTGCCGCGGCAGGGGTCCGGTAACTATAATACCATAAATTGCGGGCCCTGTGTCGAGGGCAAGATCCTGGCCTTAACAAACCGGTACCAGGAGATAAAATTCATCTATCAGTTGGCCAGGAGGGCCGGGCCGAAGCGGACAAGTCATTTCCATGAAAGTTGGTTCATGAAATGTATCCTTCTAAACACAGTGCACATCTGCATTCCCGGGATCGCTAAAAAAAGTCTTGCCCCATTTGCGCATAATTTTTGTCTAAAGGGCCTGAGAACATATTTTCCTTAACAGCAAAATTTTACAGCTTACTGAGCTTCCTCCCGCCCGCTCTTGCCCGCACCCGCCCGCAAAAAATTCAGCCACCCCCCTAACTTTGCCGGGAGGATGGCTGAACGAATTTCATCCGGGAAACTGCTGATCGGTGGGCGAGGAAACCCACTCCTTCAGAGTTCAGGCGGCCCTGACACCGGGCCTAAAAATATTCCATCGGGTTCCGCCGGTAGTCCGGGTTGCCGCTGGGGTAAGTGCGCACCGGCTCCTTGCCATATTCCCGCACCTCGAAGTGCAGGTGGACCCCGGTACTGTAACCGGTCGTTCCCGCTCGGCCGATTCTTTCGCCGCGTTCCACAACATCGCCTGTGCGGGCCAGGAGGTTACTCAGGTGGGAATAAAGGGTAACCGTCCCCCCGCCGTGGTCAATCATGATGCAGTTGCCGTAGCCGCCGTTCCAGCCGGAATAAATAACCTCTCCCCTGGCCGCGGCCAGGATAAAGTTGGCCGCCCCGTTCCGGGGAGCAATATCGATCCCGCCGTGCCAGGCCTGATAGCCGCTGAAGGGATCCCGGCGCCAGCCATAGCCCGAAGAAATCCAGGTCGGAGGCTCGATCGGCCAGTGCAGCTCCCCCTCCAGGCCGGAAAAGAGGCTCTCCGCCTCGGCAATCAATTCCCGGATCATGGTCTCAAGGCGCTGGGACTCTTCTTCTAAGTCTGCAATGGCCTGCAGGTTCCTGGTGATCTCCTCCTGCAGCTCGGCCAGAAGGGCTTCGCGCTCCGCCGCAGCGCGCTTCATTTCTTCTTCGTTTTCCGCCACCTGGCGCCGCTTCGCTTCCAGTTCGTCCTTGCTTTCGTCAAGCTCGTCTTTCCAGGCCTGGATCAGCTCCCTTTCTGCCATGATCTCCTCCATTAGGCGCAGATCATTTGAGGCAATGATGCTCAAGTTATAGAGCCGGGTCAGAAAATCGGGAAAACTGCTGGATTCAAACAGAACTTCAAAATAGGAAACCAGGCCGTACTGCTGAATAGCCCTCAGCCGGAGATTGAGCAGCTCTTCCTGGTAACTGAGCCTCTCTTCCGCTTCGGCCAGTTCCTGCTCAACCAGAGCTATTTCCGCCTCTACTGCGGCAATCTCCTCTTGTAAGAGGGCCTGCTCCTCCTGCAGCTCCCGGATATACCCTTCCAGCTCCTCCAGTTCCTGCTCGAGGGCGGCCTGCCGGTTCAGGCGCTGTTCAAGGGAGCTCCTTTCCTCCTGCTTCCGCTCCTCCAGTTCTTCCAGCTCTTCCTGCCTGGCATCAATTTCGTTATTAAGTTCATCAATCGTATTTGCTTCCACGAACCCTAAAAAGAAGATAGAAATGATCAGTAGGATAAGAGGGATCATTAGCCAGGGGTGCTTCCTGAAGCCAATTCCGGAGAACATGTTTTTTTCCTCCCTGATGTAAATGGTTAAAAATTTTTTCTCTCTCTAATATATCGCTTTATACTCTCAAAAAGCGGCCCATCGACATGGTGCTGCCCAGGATGCCGAGTATGACGCCGAGCGGGACCAGGTAGAGAGCCAGCTCGCTTATAACCGCCTGCAGGGGCAGGAGGTTGATAAACATCAGCTCGTTGGCAGCGATCCACTGCGCAAAAATCCGGTACAGATAATGCAAAATGCCCAGGGGCAACACGGCCCCCACAAAACCCATCAGCAGGCCTTCCAGGAAAAAGGGCCAGCGAATAAACCAGTTGGTGGCGCCCACATACTTCATGATCGTTATTTCCCGCTGCCGCATCAGCACCGTTAACTTGATGGTGTGAGATACCAGGAACACGGCTGTTATGGCCAGTCCGGCCATCAAAGCCAGTCCGACGATCTGCACCACCCTGGTTAAGGCAAATAAGTCTTCCACGTAGCCCCGGCCGTAAAAGACGGCTGCCACCCCGGGGTAGGCTTCAAATTCAGAAGCCAGCCCGACTACGGCTTCCGGATCCGCCGTCTTGACCTCGAAAGAGGCCAAAAGCGGATTTTCCAGGCCGCTGTCGTAGCCCTCCAGCATCCCGCCCAGCTGCTGCTGCAGGCGGCCCATGTGCTCTTCTCTCGATACGTAGGCGACCGCAGTTACTTCTTCATGCCCGCTAAGGGCCCGGCCCAGTTCTTCCACGGTGGCCCGGTCGGCATCCTCCTCGATATAGACCACCATCTCCACCTGTTCTTTGACGGCCTCGGTAATATGCTGCACGTTCAGGTTGACCACCATGAACAGGCCCAGCATCAAGAGGGTTACCATCACCACTCCCGTTGAAGTAATGCACATCCACCGGTTCCGGTAGAGCCCATTCAGGGTTTCGCCCACGATATAGATGAAGCCGTTAATGAACATTGGTATAAATCCCCTTTTGTTCATCGCCGACTAACCTGCCGTTGTCCAGGTAGAGGACCCGCTTTTTAAACCGATCGACAATCTCCCGGTTATGGGTGGCCACCAGGACAGTAGTCCCGCGCAAATTTACAGTATGCAGCAGGTTCATAATGTCCAGGGCCGTGCCGGGGTCAAGGTTGCCCGTCGGTTCGTCGGCCAGGATCATGGCCGGGCGGTTGATAATGGCCCGGGCCACACCGACCCGCTGCTGCTCTCCCCCGGATAAATCGGTTATTTTCGCTTTCGCCTTGCCCTCCAGGCCGACCATGCTTAAAACACCCGGCACCCGGCGCTTGATTTCCCGGCGGGACGAACCGGTAACGATCATGGCGAAGGCGACGTTGTCCTGCACGGTCCGCTCTTCCATCAACCTGAAGTCCTGAAAAACCATCCCGATATTGCGTCTCAGGTAGGGCAGGCGGTGACGGGGCAAACGGCCCACGTCCCGGTTAAAAACCTTGAGCAGGCCTTCGGTCGGTTTGAGCTCGCGGATAATCAGCTTCATCAGGGTCGACTTGCCGGCACCGCTCGATCCGACAAAAAACACGAACTCGTTGCGATCTATGAAAAAATTTATGTCCTCAAGGGCAAGCTGTTTTCCCCTCCCGTACCTCATGCCCAGGTTTTTTGCTTCGATCATGGAGATGAACCTTTCTGTTAACACTTTACATAAATATGCGGTTTGTTTTAAATTTCGACAGCAATTTATTTAATCCTGCTAAACCTGAAAAAATATTAATTAAAATGTATAAAATGTTAAAGATATTTTAAAAAGTCAGCAGCTCCGGCGGATCCGGCCCAACCGGCGGCGGCCGGCCCGCTTTGAAGGGGTCCTTTAGCTTTGCTGCATCCTCTTAAAACCTTCCCCGTGCACCTCGGTGGCATTGCCGATGATGACAAAAGCGCTTGGGTCGACTTCGTGGATGATCGCTTTAAGGTGACCCGTCTGCTGCCTGGTTACCACGCAGAGCAGGACTTCCCGCCCTTCGCCGGTATATCCGCCCTGCCCCTCAATCCTGGTTACCCCGCGGCCGAGCTCACTTAAGAGCCTGTCATTGATTTCAGCCCCGGAGCGGGTGATAATGATGGCCTGCTTGGCCAGGCCCAGGCCTTCCAGGACGGCGTCAACCACTTTAATGCTGATGAAAAGGGAGAGGGCCGAGTACATGGCCGGCTCACTGCCAAAGACAAAAATAGCCAGGACCAGGACGACCAGGTCGCCGAACAACAGGGCCTGACCCGGGCTGATCCCGTAAGCCTTGGCCAGGATCAGAGAAAGCAGGGCCGTCCCCCCGGTGGAGCTGCGAAACCGGAACACCAGGCCCACCCCGAGACCCATGATCACACCGCCGTAGACGGCGGCCAGGAGCAGATCGTCGGTGGCCGGGGGCATAATGGGGGCCGTCAAATCCACGATAAGGGAAAAAATTAAAGTCCCCCCCAGACTCTGGACCACCAGCCGCGGCCCCAGGAGGTAGTAGGTGGCGACAAAAAGGGGTATGTTCAGGACAATGATGGTCAGGCCGATGGGGATGCCGGCGATATGGAAGGCAAAAACCCCGATCCCGCTGATTCCGCCGGGAACAATAAAATTGGGCACCTGGAACATGTTCAAACTGACGGCCATGATCAGGCACCCGGCCGTAATGCCCAGCAGTTCGAGGAAATATGACTTGATCTCGGCTTTGCTAATCTGCGGCTTCCTGATTTTCTTGATTTTCATATAAACTCCTATTGTCTGCTTCTTTTATTAAGCCTGGCCCGGTTTACGGATTGCTCCTGCTTCACAAATATTTGCGCCCTTATTTTTTAAGCGGGATCTTGCCCCTGGCCTTCCAGCGCAGGTAGGCATCTATAAAGGGATCGAGCAGGCCGTTCATGACCGCTTCCACCTGGCCGACCTCCACCCCGGTGCGGTGATCCTTGACCAGGGTAAAGGGGTGGAAGGTATAGGTCCGGATCTGGCTGCCCCAGGCTATTTCTCTTTGCTGCCCTCTTTCGGCGTCGATCTCCTCAGCCTGCTCCTGGCGGTTGAT
>PWGD01000184.1 GCA_003554395.1 Syntrophomonadaceae bacterium | reverse complement strand
CCGGTTTCCAGGTAAGAAACCGTTTGAAATATTTGACCTACCTGGCTTTACTGATAACTTTTGCGGTAGTTATTCATACAGTCGAGGCTGCTTTGCCTTTGCCGATGCCGGTTCCGGGAGTAAGGATCGGTCTGGCTAATATAATTACCCTCCTGACCTTGATTTTGTTTGGCCTGCGCAGCGGTCTGCTGGTGGCTGTAATTCGCTCCGTGCTGGGCAGCATTTTTGTCGGCGGCCTGTTTGGATTTGGCTTTTGGTTAAGTATAACCGCCGGTATTATGAGCTGCCTGGCCATGGCCCTGGTCCTGGTGTTTCAAAAAAAAGGTTTGGTCAGCCTGATATCGGTCAGCGTAATCGGTGCAGCTGTGCACAATTTGACCCAGCTGACTATGGCCAGTATAATCATAGCCAGTTTTGATCTGCTCCGGGGATATTTTCCCTTTCTGCTGCTATTATCAGTACCGACAGGTATATTTACCGGTCTAGCCGCTTACTACCTGGAAGGAGTGACCGAAAGGATGATCAGGCAGTCAAATGCAGGTGATTTTAGATGACCCTGGTTTTGGCCTCCGCATCGCCGCGCAGAGCTGAGCTTCTGAGGCAAATTGACATTCCCTTTACGGTGGTTGAGCCGGAGATTTCGGAAGAAATATCCGGGCCTGAAAAACCTGCCGATCTGGTAGTTGATTTGGCTCAAAGAAAGGCTTCGGCAGTAACCCGCCGCCTGGAAAGCGGTTTTGTTATCGGCGCCGATACAGTAGTTTTCTTTGAAGGTCAGAGTTTAGGCAAACCGGCAGATGAAGAGGATGCCCGCCGCATGCTGGAAATGCTGAGCGGAAAGGTCCATGAAGTTTTTACCGGGCTGGCTCTTTTTAATGCCGCGGGAGGAAACTTTGAAACCGGCCTCTCCAAAACAAAAGTCTGGATGAAGACCCTGGCAAAAAATAATATTGACCTTTATGTAAAAAGTGGAGAGCCGCTTGACAAGGCCGGCGCTTACGGCATCCAGGGCCGGGGGGCAGTTTTCATCGATAAAATTGAGGGCTGTTATTTTAACGTGGTTGGTTTGCCTTTGAGCCTACTTTTTGATTTGTTTATTAAAATGCAGGTCCCAACCTGGCTAACCAGAAAGGATGGCGGTAATGGAGAATGAATCCATCAAGATTAAAGATTTACCTCTTGAGGAAAGGCCCCGGGAGAAATTGATTGCTTTGGGGGCGGGTGCTCTATCCAACGCCGAACTTATAGCGATACTGCTGCGAGCCGGCAGTAAAAACGAGTCAGCTGTCCAGCTGGCGACCAAAATTATTACTAAAAGCGGAGGCCTGAGGCACCTGCCCCACCTCTCCCTGGAGGATCTCCAGGAAAATAAGGGCATAGGCCCCGATAAAGCAGTAACCATCAAAGCAGCCCTTGAACTGGGTTCCCGGCTGGCTACAGCTCCCCGGGAAGAGGCGGGCAGTATAACCACTCCCGGGCAGGCTGCCGAACTGTTCATGGAAGATCTGCGCTACAAGAAGAAAGAATATTTCAAGGTGCTGTTATTAAACACCAAGAACCATGTTATTTCCAGGGAAGAAATATCGGTGGGCAGTTTAAGCGCTTCCATTGTCCATCCCCGTGAAATATTTAGCCTGCCCCTCCGTAAAAGCGCAGCATCGGTGATTTTATTTCACAATCACCCCAGCGGAGATCCTACTCCCAGTCAGCAAGACTTAGAGGTAACCAGGCGCCTGGTCGATGCCGGGAATATTTTGGGGATAGCGGTTCGAGATCACATTATTATCGGGGACGGCTGTTTCTTTAGTTTCCGGGAAAAAGGGCTGCTCTAAGAAATGGTTATCAAAACAGTAATGATATGGTATCATGAATCTGGCTTGATTGCATAGCGGTAAATTGGTAATGATGGCGAAGTGTTAATATGCAGGCTTTAGATAAAAAAATACAGCGTCTTCTGCTGCAGGTGCAAAAACCGGCCCGTTACACGGGCAATGAGTGGAATGCCTATCGCAAAGATCACAGGGATGATTTGGTAAAAATGGTCCTGGCTTTTCCAGACCTGTATGAAGTCGGCATGTCCAACCAGGGTGTGAAAATACTTTACGAAAGCGTTAATAAACGGCCGGGCATGCTAATGGAAAGGGTTTTTGCTCCTGCTTCGGATATGGAAAACCTGATGCGGTCTCATGATCTGCCTCTTTTTGCCCTGGAGAGCAAAAAACCGCTCTCTGAGTTTGATCTGATTGGGTTTTCCCTGCAGTATGAGCTGAGCTATACTAATGTATTAAACATGCTTGATTTGGCCGGAATTCCCATCTATGCCGGGGAACGAGGTGAAGCAGATCCCCTGATTGTAGGCGGCGGCCCCTGTGCCTTTAATCCGGAACCGCTCGCTCCTTTTTTCGATCTTTTTGTCCTGGGTGAATCTGAAGAATATCTTCCTGAAATGCTTGCCGTCCTGGGTAACCTGAAAAAAGAAAAAATAGGCCGAAGTGAGCTCATAAGCCGCCTTTCTGAACAGGAAGGGGTCTATGTGCCCTCATTTTATGAACCGGTTTACAAAGCAGGAAAATTATGCGCTCTGAAAAGAACCGGGGACCGGGTTCCGGAAGTGATATATAAAAGAATGGTTCATGACCTTGACAGCGCTCCCTATCCCACCTCCCCGGTAGTCCCTTACCTGCAGGCGATCCATGACCGCGCCGTAGTCGAACTTTTCAGGGGTTGCAGCCGGGGCTGCCGTTTTTGCCAGGCCGGTTATATTTTCCGGCCGGTGAGGCGCCGCAGCCGCCGCCGCATTATTGAAACTGCCAAACAGCAGATTGCAGCAACCGGGTATGAAGAGCTTTCCCTGGCTTCTTTAAGCAGTACCGATTATCCGGGCCTTGAAGAATTGATCGGTGAGCTCGATCAGGCCCTGGCCGGAGAGCAGGTAAAATGCAATCTGCCTTCCCTGCGCCTCGATTCTTATTCGATCAAACTGGCGGACAGGCTGCACCGGGGCAGGCGGAGCAAGCTTACTTTTGCGCCGGAAGCAGCAACAGAGCGCCTGCGGAAAGTAATCAGAAAAAATATATCCGAAGCCGAAATTTTTTCGGCCCTCAACGATGCGGTCGAAGCTGGCTGGCAGGGGTTTAAACTTTACTTTATGATCGGCCTGCCCACGGAAAGAGTAGAAGATGTTGAAGCGATTGTTGATCTCTGTCAGAGGATCAGGCAGCATTTTCGCCATAAAGCAGGCAGCAGGATCGACATCTCAGTCAGCGTTTCCACCTTCGTTCCCAAAGCTCATACTCCTTTTCAGTGGGAGCCGCAGCTGCTGCTGCCGATGGTTACCGAGCGCCAGGAGATTTTGCAGAAAGGGTTTAAAAAAATGCCCGGGGTAGATTTGAGCTGGCACGATGCTGAAACCAGTTTTTTAGAAGCTGTTTTTGCGCGCGGGGATCGCCGCCTGGCTCCTGCCCTGGAGCGGGCCTGGAGCCTGGGGTGCCGTTTTGACGGCTGGACAGAAAATTTTTCCATGCCCTTATGGCAGCAGGCTTTTCAAGAAACGGGCATTGAACCGGGAGATTTTGCCTGGCGGCGCTTTGAGTATGATGATTTTCTGCCCTGGGATCACCTGCATTGCGGGATTGAGAAAGAAGTATTAATCAGGGAACACCAAAAAGCTTTTGCCTGCAGCGAAGCCAGGCCAGGAGCATCTTAATGACCCGGATTCGGTTTAGATTTGCCCGTTATGATTCTCTGAAGAACATATCTCACCTGGATATGATGCGCCTTTTTCAGAGGGCCCTGCGCAGAAGCGGGCTTCCTTTGGTTTTCAGCGAGGGGTATAATCCACACCTGCGCTTCAATCTTGCTGCGCCGATGCCGGTTAATGTGACCGCATCTGAAGAATACGGGGAGGTATTTTTGGCGCAAGAGGTAACCCCGGATCAGTTCATTTCAGCTTTGACTGAGCAGCTGCCGAAAGGGTTGATTGTTACCGGCGCCTTTGGGGTTGACCGCGACGAGCCCTCACTGCCTGCTCTGGTCAGCGCCGCTCTTTATAGGGCCAAGCCTGTTGCAGAACCGGGTTGCCGGGTTGAACCTAAAGACTACCGGGAAGCCCTGGAGCGCCTCCTGGCCCGGCAAGAACTTCTGGTTCCGAAGACCTCTAAGAAGAGGAAGAAAAAAGAGCAGGTTAACGTCAGGCCTTACATTTTCGAAGCATATTTTAAGGACGCTGAAGATGACAGGTCCCTGGAACTGTATATGCTGCTGCAGTCCGGCAGCAGGGGCGGAGTTTCGCCTTTTGTTGTTATCGAACAGCTGAAAAAAGAACTCAGGAGTGATTGTAATCATAAAGCGCACTGGGAATTGCACCGTGAAAAACTGTATCAAGAACAAAACCAATTCCTGCAGCCTTTGTCTGAAGGGATGTGAATAATTATCGATAAGAAGATCATTGTTAATTGTGATAACCGGGCCACCCGGGTAGCATTGCTTGAAAAAGGGAAATTGGTGGAACTCGATGTCGAAAGGCCCCTCCAGTACAGGGTGGTAGGCAACCTCTACAAGGGCATCGTGGCCAACGTACTGCCCGGCATGCAGGCCGCGTTTATCGATATCGGCCTGGAAAAAAATGCCTTTTTATATGTTGATGATGTCTTTACCGATGAAATGGAAGAAAGCCCCCCGCCCAACCGCATGGCGATAGAAAAACTGCTCCGGGCGGGAGAAGAAATAATGGTCCAGGTGATCAAAGAACCCTTTGGCAGTAAAGGAGCCCGGGTGACCGGGCAGATCACCATCCCCGGCCGCTACCTGGTTTTAGTGCCGGGAGCCGATTACATCGGCGTCTCAAGGAGGATCGAGAGCCAGACTGAACGGGAGAGACTGCGCCGGGAAGTGGAAAAATTAAAACCAAAAGAGCTGGGCCTGATCGTGCGGACCGTAGCCGAAGGGGTCGATACCGGGGTCATGGAGCAGGACCTGCAGTTTTTGGTCCAGCTCTGGAACCGGATTTTGAACCGTTTCCAGCAAAAAACTGCCCCGGCTATCCTCTACCAGGACTTATCCCTGACCTGCCGGATTGCCCGCGATCTTTTTGTGGAGGAATTTAGCAGTTTTCTGGTCGATGATCAGCATGAATACGATAAAGTGAGGGAAATTGTCGATTATATTTCACCCCACCTTAAATCAAAGGTCAAGCTTTATAAAGATGATGAACCGATCTTTGAACGGTACGGGGTGGAAAAAGAACTGGAAAGGGCTCTATCCCGCCAGGTCTGGTTAAAAAGCGGTGGTTACCTGGTTTTTGACGAGACCGAGGCCCTGACCGTGGTCGATGTTAATACCGGGCGCTATATTGGGCGCCGCAACTTAGCCGAGACAATTTTGAAGACCAATTTAGAGGCGGCCGAAGAGATAGCCCGCCAGGTGCGCCTGCGCGATATCGGCGGGATCATAATTATAGATTTTATCGATATGAGTGTGGATGACCACCGGCGCAAGGTTATTGACAGGCTGAACAACTCTATCAAGAATGATCGCACCAAAACCTATGTCCTGGGCCTAACCAACCTGGGCCTGGTGGAGATGACCAGGAAAAAGGTGCGCCAGGATTTGTCTGAATACCTCCAGCAGCCATGCCCTTATTGCGGCGGCTCAGGCAAGGTTCTGACGCCCCTGGTGGTCAGCACCAGGATCGAGAGCGAATTGAAGAGTCAGCTTCAGCAAGAAAAAAGTGAAGCGGTTTTAGTTGAGATGCACCAAGAAGTGGCGGCTATAATTATCGGCAGTGGAGGAGGCAATCTGAAGAAACTGGAGGAAGAATTAAACCGGCGTATTTTTATCCGCGGCGCTGAGGATGTTCACATCGAGCAATACCGGATCGTAGCCAGGGGCAGTCAAAAAGAAATCCAGAACTTGGCCCTGCCGGTCAAAATTGGGGAAGTCCTGGAACTGAACATTGAAGAACCCCATTCCACCAATCCAAATCACGGCATCGCCCGGATCCACGGTTTTGTGATTAACGTGGAAAAGGCCGGAGAAAAGGTAGGCCGGACGGTTAAAGTGGAAATCAAAGATGTCAACCGCACTTTTGCCCGGGG
>PWGD01000111.1 GCA_003554395.1 Syntrophomonadaceae bacterium | reverse complement strand
TCGAAGAAATTGAAATTGAAGATGAAAGAACAATTCACTTCCATCTTTCCGAGGTGGATGCACCGGCCCTGATCCGGATTTCCACCTGGAGCATATCACCCAAGCACGTCTTTGAAGGCACACCGATTGCTGAACTTGAAGAACACCCCAATGTAACCCAGGAACCAATTGGTGCCGGACCCTTTAAACTGGTGGAATATGTTGAAGGGCAGTACACAATCCTGGAAGCATTCGACGACTATGCTAAGGGCAGGCCCAACATTGACCAGATAACAGTAAAAGTCGCATCTTCTGATGTTCAAATGGCGGAACTGATTACGGGCACAACAGACCTGGCCTGGGTCCAGCCGGAACGGGCCGAACTAGAAGCATATGAGGAAGAAGGCCTGGGTATTGTCCAGTATCCCGCCAACGCTTACCAGTACATGGGATTTGACCTGGATCATCCGTTCCTCGAGGACGTGGAGGTCCGCCATGCCATAACCATGGGACTGGACCGCTGGGAAATGGTTGATGCGCTCTTTGACGGAATGGGCAGCGTGCAGGTCAGTCACATGTCCATGGTATCCTGGGCTTATGACCCGGACCTTGAGCCCCTGCCTTATGATCCTGATGCCGCCGGTGAACTCCTGGATGAAGCCGGTTGGGAAATGGGAGATGACGGTTACCGATACAATGAAGCCGGAGAACGGTTGGAATTGACCCTGAGCTATCCCAGCACCAATGTTCCCCGGGAGAGAAACGCCGAGATTATCCAGGATATGCTCTCAGACATCGGCATTGCCATTGAACTGGACATGATGGAATTTACCACTCTTGCCGATTTGGTTTATGAACAAAGGGATTTCGATCTCTACCTGATGGGCTGGTCTCTTGCCATCGAGCCTGATCCTTCTGGAATCTGGCTCAGCGACGACCACTGGAACGCAGTCGGTTTCGACCACCCGGATAACGATGAGCTGATAATGGATGCCCGCACCACCACCGATATGGATGAGCGGGCAGAAATATACAAAGAGTGGCAGCAGCTGTTAGTCGACGAAGCTCCTTATGTCTGGCTCTATGCCGAAGATGAATGCTTCGTGCATTCCCCCAACCTGCAAAACTTCCAGGGTGACGCCTTCAGTATGTGGTGGAACGTGGAAGAATGGGACTGGGTCCCGGAAGAATAGTAACGCAGAATCTCTACTCTGGTGTAAGTTTAGAGAGAGATGAGCAAAGAGGGGGCTCCCGTAAGGGAGACACCCTCTTCTGCACAAAGTAAACGGAGGTTTAGTATGAAGCAATACATTGTGCGCCGCTTTCTTCAAATGATCCCCACCCTGCTTGGGACTACCTTTATCGTTTTTGTCATTATTAACATGGCGCCGGGTAGTCCTTTATCTCATATGGTAGATCCAACTATATCTGCAGAAGCAATTGAAAGAAGAAGAGAACAACTGGGTTTGGACCGGCCTTTGCTGCAGCGCTATGGTTCCTGGCTGGTGGAAGCTGTCCAGGGCAACCTGGGCTATTCTACCCGTTACAGGGGACGCCTGGTGACTGATATAATCCAAACCCGCCTTGGACCAACAATAATCCTAACCTTTTCTTCGATCATTGTCAGCTTTATACTGGCGGTGCCTATCGGGGTTATTTCTGCCACCCGGCAGTACTCTGCCCTTGATTACTCGGTAGTCGTTTCCGCCATTGCCGGTGTTTCAATACCGGTCTTTTTCCTGGGGATTGTTCTGATATATCTTTTCGGCTTCCAGTTGGGCTGGCTCCCGGTGGGGGGTATGGCGGCTGCCGGGGTAAGGCATCCCACCTGGTTATCCTATGCCGCCGATGTGGCCCGACACCTGGTCCTGCCCCTGGTCACCCTGACGGCGGCCAACACTGCAAGATTTGTCCGTTTCACCCGTTCCAGCATGCTCGAAGTTATTCGTCAGGATTATGTACGCACCGCCCGGGCCAAAGGGCTTTCTGAACGGGTTGTCATTTACAGGCATGCCCTGCGCAATGCCCTTTTACCGGTAGTAACCATCCTGGGCCTAAGCCTGCCTTTTCTGTTCTCCGGTGCAGTTATAACTGAAGCAGTTTTTGCATGGCCCGGAATGGGCACCCTGCTCATTGAATCTGTGAGCTTGAGGGACTATGGCCTACTGATGGGCATTAACCTCTTTCTGGCGGTACTCGTTATCATTGGTAACTTGCTGGCTGATATATTTTATTCTGTAGTCGATCCACGCATTCGCTACGATTAAAGGGGTCTAATGATGAGACGAATAATAGCAAAATTATTAAAAAGCTCTGCTAGCGATAATTCCCTTAATGGCGCAAAAAACGATGACATTGTCAGTCCCGGTAAAATCATCTGGAAGCGCTTTCGACGTAACAGGATTGCTATAGTTGGCTCAGTAGTCCTGCTGGTTTTAATTGTCCTGGCCATACTGGCTCCGGTAATCGCCCCCTACGAACGTGATGCTATAGAACTGGCCAGAAGAGAACAAGCGCCCTCTTCCGAGCATCTTTTCGGCACTGATCGGCAGGGTAGGGATTTGTTCACCAGGGTTCTTTACGGAGGCAGAATTTCTCTTTCCGTGGGCCTGGTAGCCAGTTCACTGCAGATGGTGATCGGGGTCATACTGGGCTGTTTAGCCGGCTACTATGGAAAATGGATCGATACAATAATCATGCGGATCACCGATATGGTTATCGCTTTTCCTTTCCTGGCCTTGGCCATTACAGCGGCCGCCATACTGGGCCCCAGTATTTACAATACGATGCTGATTATCGGTTTGCTAACCTGGACGGAAACCTGCCGCCTGGTCAGAGGGCAATTCCTTTCCATCAAACAGATGGAGTACATTGAAGCAGCTAAAGCCACCGGGGCGAGCGAATTCCGGATAGTCTGGCGCCACATGCTGCCCAATGCCTGGGCCCCGGTCCTAATTAGCGCTACCCTGATCATGGCCACTGCTATTTTAGTCGAAGCCGCTTTGAGTTACCTGGGCCTGGGAGTCCAGGCTCCCATACCAAGCTGGGGTAATATCCTCGAACCGGCCCGGAGCATGGTCGTTTTGATGAATATGTGGTGGCTATGGCTGCCCCCAGGGTTTTTAATATTTATTTCAGTTTTAAGTATCAACCTGGTCGGAGACGGATTGCGAGATGCTCTGGATCCGCGTTTAAAAAATTAGTTTTGAGAGGAGAATTATACTTTGCCTGATCTGCTTGAGGTTAAAAACTTGTATACTTCTTTTCACACAGAAGACGGCGTAGTCCCTGCAGTAAACGGCATAACCTTTAACCTCAAACACGGGGAATCACTGGGGATTGTCGGTGAATCGGGCTGTGGTAAAAGTGTGGCCTGCTTGAGTATAATGAGGCTGATCGACCATCCGGGTAAAATTAAAGCCGATGCTATAAAATTGGATGGAGTGGAGCTGCAGTCTTTGAGCGAGAAAAAAATGCGCACCATCCGCGGTAATGAGATGGCCTTCATTTTTCAGGAACCGATGACATCTCTGAACCCGGTTTACACAATTGGTTTTCAACTCCAGGAAGCGATCCAGCTTCATCAGGGCCTTAATAAGAAGCAATCCCGGACTAAGTCGGAAGAAATGCTCAAAATGGTAGGTATACCAAGGGCAGAAAAAGTGTTTGATGAGTACCCCCCCTCTTTGAGCGGCGGGATGCGCCAAAGAGCCATGATTGCCATGGCCCTATCCTGTGAGCCGAAAATCCTGTTTGCCGATGAACCGACTACAGCTCTTGATGTAACCATCCAGGCGCAAATCCTGGAGTTAATGAACGATCTAAAACAAAGGATCAATACATCGATTATCTTCATCAGTCACGACCTGGGAGTTATTTCTGAAATGGTGGACCGGGTCATAGTTATGTACTGCGGGTCAATTATTGAAGACGCCGATATAAGGACAATCATTAAAAATCCCAAGCACCCTTACACCTTCGGGTTGATTAATTCCAAGCCCCGCATTGATGTAGATTTGGATAAACTAATCCCTATTCCAGGTTCTGTCCCTAATCCCCTTAACATTCCTTCGGGATGTCCTTATCAACCTCGCTGTGAAAGTGCCATGGATATATGCAAAAGCAAAATACCGGGAAAATCCCAGATTAACGAGGGCCATCATGTTAGCTGCTGGCTATTCAGCAAACAGGGAGGAAAAATCAAATCATGACAGAACCAATTGTAAAGCTTGAAAATGTTAAAAAATACTTTCCCATCCGCGGTGGAGTTTTTTCCAGGGTGGTGGGTAATATAAAAGCCGTTGACGACATCAGCTTTTCTATCCAAAAGGGAGAAACTCTGGGCCTGGTGGGAGAATCAGGATGCGGCAAATCGACCCTGGGCAGGACTATCCTTAAACTGCTCGATCCTACAGCCGGGAAGGTTTTTTACAAAGACTTTGATATTTTTGCGACCCAGAAAGAAGAGCTCCGCAACTTGCGCCGGGAAATGCAGATTATATTTCAGGACCCCTACAGTTCACTCAACCCTCGTCTGAATGTAGGTGAGATTGTCGGGGAGTGCCTGGAAATACATGGTATAGCATATGGCAGAGAAAAACAGGAAAAAGTCGAGTCCATGCTTGAAGTATGTGGGCTGGCTCCGCATCATCGCCGGCGATACCCGCATGAATTTTCCGGAGGCCAGCGGCAGCGTATCGGCATTGCCCGTGCCCTGACCCTTAACCCTGATTTTATAGTGGCTGATGAACCCATTTCTTCCCTGGATGTTTCAATCCAGGCCCAGATTGTTAACTTGATGGAAGAACTGCAGGAAAAGTTTGGACTTACTTATCTCTTTATTTCTCATGATCTGAGTATGGTTCGCCATATATCTGATCATGTTGCTGTAATGTATCTTGGAAAAATTGTCGAAATATCCGGCAAAAAAGAGCTTTACCAGAATCCGCTTCACCCCTACACCCAGGCTTTATTATCGGCTGTCCCGGTAATGGACCCTGATCATAAAAGCAAACGCATTATACTTAGAGGAGATGTGCCCAGCCCGGCTAATCCACCGCAGGGATGCAATTTCAATCCCCGCTGTATTTACGCTGAAGAACACTGCCGGAATGAAGAGCCTGAACTCCGCGATGTCGGTTCAGGGCATCAAGTTTCATGCCACCTCGTAGAAAAGATGTGAGTCATTTGGGCGATAAAAATAACCAGGAACCACCGGAAGAAATTCCAAGCGAGGATAAAGATCCATTGACATTTTTCTCATGGAAGGATATCTTTGCTTTTTGCCTGGCCATGTACCGGATTCTTATTCCCCAGCTTTTAATCACCCTTCTGGTTGTTTTGGTTTTTGTTTTGGTGCTTTTCTGGCTCTGGTTAAATTAAATCAACGGCCGAAGCAGCCATCCATTCTTCCCGCAACCATCATGTAAAAACAGCCCCAAAATCTGCAAAAATTGATAAGGTTACCGCCAGCACTGAAGAGGGGCAGTTGTTTACTGCTGCTATAAAGAGGTCCGGTCTTTGTTTTTATAAGGAGGAGTGGTTTTTGCCCATAATTAAAGCCAGGTTCCAACAGACCTTCCGGTTAACCTTCAGGATTTAACTTCCCCCATCATCGACAGCTGTTTTCCATTGTCCCTTAAGACAATTTCTTTCAGCAATCTTGTTAATACGTCCGGGGAATGCTGGATAGAAAAAGAAGGTGTTTATGTCCTTAACAAGGGCAAGGTCTCAGATATTGAGGATTTGCCGGGCCATGATTACCCGGCAATCAACCATTTCTATAAGCAGGAGTTAAAACTCGGCGAAGAAATTTCGTCTGCGGTTCTTTAAGGAAGAGAATATCTGACCAGCCTGGATCAATCGGATGATTTTATCAAATACCGGCTTGCCACCCACAGCAGGGTTATGGATATTGAGCCCGGGCAAATTAATATCTTTCATGAATAGGTTTATCTTTAAATAAGCGCCTAAAGGCTTAATAAAAAAGGCTAAAGCTTTTATTATGTTATAATGAAGTGTATTGAAAATTTGTTTTATATTTATAAAAGGTACATGGTGATGATCAAATGAGTAATTTGCGATCACAGGTTATAAAAATACGTGAGCGCAACCGTCTTATGCTGGAGCAAGAGCAGCAAAGGATAGTAAATGAAC
>PWGD01000162.1 GCA_003554395.1 Syntrophomonadaceae bacterium | reverse complement strand
TATGACCTGGTGGTGAAACGCTTCCTGGCCGCCTTATATCCGCCCTTTGAATATGAGCAGACCACGATCAAGGTGGATATTGGCGGGGAAACATTTATCGCCCGGGGCAAGATCGTGCTCAAAGAGGGCTGGAAAGAAGTTTACAGGGGCAGCTTTGAAGACGAAGATGAAGAGGCAGCAGAAAGCGATCACCCAGCGGAGCAGACTTTGCCCCGGGTCAATAAAGGGGACCGCTTAAAAATAAGCGGCCTCAAACAAACCAGCGGCGAAACCAGCCCGCCGCCCCGGTTCAATGAAGGAAGCCTGCTTAAAGCGATGGAAAGCCCGGCCAAATACATGGCCGGGGAAGACAAAAAACTGATCAAAAGTATCGGTAAATCGGGAGGGCTGGGCACGGTTGCCACCAGGGGTGATGTGATCGAAAAACTATTTAACAGCTTCCTGATCGAGCAAAAGGGCAAAGAAATCCATATCACTCCCAAGGGCCGGCAGCTGCTCGAACTGGTGCCCGCCGACTTGAAGTCCCCCGCCCTGACCGCAGAGTGGGAGCTGAAGCTGGAGGCAATTGCCAGCGGCAGGCTTTCCAAGGACACTTTCGTCAAAGAGATGAAAGATTATGCCCGGACTGTAGTCCATGAAATTAAAAGCAGCGAAAATACCTTTAAGCATGATAACCTGACCGGGAATAAATGCCCGCAGTGCGGGCAGTATCTGCTCGATGTAAAAGGCAAGCGGGGCAAAATGCTAATCTGCCCGGACCGGGAATGCGGCCACCGGGACCTGGTGGCCAGAACAACCAATGCCCGCTGCCCCCAGTGCCGCAAGAAGCTGGAGCTGCGGGGTTCGGGCCAGGGTCAAATATTTGTCTGCAAATGCGGCTACCGCGAAAAATTGTCCGCCTTTGAAGCGAGAAAGAAAAAGGAAAGCCCCAGGGGCTCCAAAAAGGAAGTATCCAAATACCTGCAGGAGCAAAAAAAGGACAAAGACCGGCCCATCAATACGGCCCTGGCCGAAGCCCTGGCCGGGCTGAAGGATCAGAAGAAAAAGTAGGGAAGAAATATATTATTGCCACCGGGACTAGAAGGGGCAGGATAAGATCAGGCGAGTTAAACCGGGCCAGGGATAACGAAGGGAAGCCTTAATCAGGAGGAGCATGATAAAACATGGCTAATGGGAACAGCAAAAAAACACCACCAGACATTGATCAATGGCTCAGGGAAGCCAAAGCAGATCCTGCCGCTGCAAAAGTAGGGATGTTTTTGGTCCATAATGGCGTTGTCCGCCAAACTCCCAAAGCAAAGGTTCGCCAGGGCCTTGATGATGGTTCAATGGTGAAGGCAATGGAATTCTCCTTTGATGCGGGCAAGGTCGATCGGGCCATTGCCGAAACGTACAAGATGGAGGGCATCTTTTATGTTAAGGCCTGGCTTAATCAGGGACAGCTTGAGGTTGGTGATGATATTATGTATGTCCTCATCGGGGGCGATATCAGGCCCCGGGTTGTAGATGCTCTTCAGTTTCTGGTTGAAAAAATCAAGACCGAATGTGTTACAGAAATCGAGCAAAAAGCATAAAACAGCCTGAACTCTTAGGGCCTTTCTAGAGGCCGGATTCTTCAAAAAAAGCTTCTTTCTACCAGGGCTTTATAGACATGGCCGCCTTGCTCGAAGCGGTGTTCCCCCTCGAGTTTTTTCGGCAGTATTTTTTCATCGACCTCATAAAGGACAATTTCTTCCTCTTCTTCAACGGGCTGGTAAAGGGTGCCTCTAAGGTAAGGGGGATTGCCATTGATGATTTCAAGATCGGCTTCAAACTCATTGCCAAATTCAATGCTGTAGGTGGCGATCACTTCATCTGCCTCAAACTCCCGGCAAAATCCACTTTCAATGGCCAGGATATCTTCCATTTTATCCAGTTCATCGGGGTCCACATAGATGGTTTTTTTATAGAGCATAAGGTGCGGTTTCACTTTCCCTTTAGCTGGACAGGGTTAACCCGGCCCCGGAGACCAGGCAGCAAGGCAGCCAGCCTGGCGGCCCTGGCTAGGGTAGCTCGATAACCTCGATCCTGACCTGGGCCAGGCCCTGCCCTTTCATGCCGATCCGTTCGGCCGCCTTTTTGGAGAGGTCAATGATCCTTCCTTCGATGTACGGGCCGCGGTTGTTGATCCTGACCACAACCGAACGGTTGTCATCAAGGCGGGTTACTCTTACCATGGTATTGAAGGGAAGCTCCCGGTGAGCAGCCGTCAGGCTATACATGTCGTAGGTTTCGCCGCTGGCGGTGGGGCCATTGTGAAAATTGGCGCCGTACCAGGAAGCGATCCCCTCCTGGGTCAAACCTTTACTTACATATTTCCCGCTACCACTGGCAGTGATGGTATTGCTGGTGATTATGGCACCACTTTTTGCCCCGGTATCGGCGGCTGCAGGCCTTTCGATCTCCGGCTCTTCCCAGACGCATCCGAGTGCATCATGTTCTCTGCCCCCGGTGGCGACGTCCAAAATAAGCCCTTTACCCTTGTCAATGGGGCAAGCTTCCTCAAGCGACAGAACGAAGGTGTCATCATAATCATTCTCGAGGTATTGGTTCATAGTACCGCCAAATCCAACCAAAGCTATAACAACAAAGATTACTCCCAGGTTGAGAAAAATCGGTTTGCTGTTCACCTATGATCATATCCTTTACAAATCATTAGAGTTAATTACAGATTTTTAACCGTATAGTTCCTTTTTTAGCTCAAAATCCCGCCTTTGTCAAATCACAGCCAGCTGTCGTGACGTGTCAGGGGGACGGGGTTGTTGACAACATTAGATCTAAAACTTTTTCATCCCAAGAACAGCGTTATTTTAAACCTTGGTAGTACTTTTCTTTAATTTTGCCCGGATCTATTCCGAACCTAAAGGCCAGCAGGGCATAAATAATCAGGTAAAGGTTTCGTAACGGGCCTTCGCGATCAAATTTGCGGCTGCTGCTAATGACCGGCCCCTTGAGCAGCACGCTCTTTCCGGCACCTTTCAGACGGCGGCTGAAATCGACATCGGTCATGATAGGCATAGAAGCAAACCCGCCCAATGCACGGAAAACAGAGGCGCGAACAAAAATACCGCGATCGCCAAAGTAGGTGCCGGTAAAACGGCAGTAGATATTGCCCCCCAGGCTTAAAAGCCGGTAATGAAATCTTTTTCCGCTAAGTTGCATTGTGAAAGCACCACCGACAACGCGGGGTGGAATCGCTTGGAGGCGATTCAGACAGCCCGGAGCAAGGCGGCAATCGGCATGTAGAAAGATCAGGGTTTCCCCCTTCGCCTCTGCCGCACCGGCATTTAGCTGGGCCGATAAATCAGCCTTGTTCAGGACAATTACTTGATCGGCATAGCGCCTGGCAAACTGCAAGGTCCTGTCTTTGCTGCCCCCGTCGACCACGATCACTTCTGCATCAGCCTGCTGACAAATAATACTTTCCAGACAGGCCGGCAGCAGTTCCTCCTCATTATGGGTTGGTACGATTACAGAAATCATCGCTTTACCTTCTGACTAACCTGATTAATGATTTTAAGAGAGGCTTTGCCGCCACTTCAGAAAACCAGTCGTCGGTCGCCCTTTGGACAGCCATCCCCAAGGTCGGGTAGACATGCACGCTTAAACCAATTTCGTGTAACCGCAGCCCCTTACGCCGGGCTAAAATAAACTCGTTAAGCAGTTCTCCGGCCCTGGGTCCCAGAATATGAACTCCCAGCAGTTTTCCGTAAGGAGAAGCGATGATCTTAACCCTTCCTTTTGCGGCATCCTCAGTTATAGCCCGGTCATCCCCGGCAAATTCCTGGCTGTAGACGCGGTAGCGATAACCCCGCTCTTTGCATTCATCTTCAGTCAGGCCCAGGTGGGCCATTTCAGGATCGGTAAATGTGGTCCAGGGGTTGCCCTGGTAATTGACTTGATTGTTTAGAGGGAAAAGGGAGTTGCGTACTGCCGCTTTTGCTTCTATTTCCGCGATATGGGAAAACTGCGGGCCGCCAATACAATCCCCGGCAGCCCAAATATTACCGGCAGTAGTCTGCAGATGCTTGTTAACAACAACCCCGCTGTCGCTGTACTCAACTCCTGCTGCCTCCAGGTTTAAGCCGTCCGTATTGGCCCGGCGGCCGAGAGCGATTAGCAGGTGCCGGCTAAAAAGCTTTTCTTCTCCGGCCTCTACCGTCCAACCTTGATCGTCCCTGGCAACTTTTTTAACCATTGTGTTGATCCTGATATCAATTCCTTCCCCGATCAGCATATTTGTCAGTTCCCTGGCCAAATAGCGGTCATCACGGAGCAGCAGCCTGTCCTGTGCTTCCAGCAGGGTAACCCTGGTTCCCAGCCGGTGAAAGGACTGGGTCATTTCTGTACCAATCGGCCCGCCGCCAATGATTATGAGAGATTCGGGCAGATCCGGCAGCTGCCAGAGCTCCCGGTTGGTAAGATAGCCTGCCTTTAATCCTTCAATATTTGGCACAAGGGCTGAAGAACCGGTGCAGAGAATAAATCTCTTCGCCTTTATAACCGTTCCATCATCCATGACCAGGGTGCGGTTATCTTTAAAACCAGAAGTCCCGTTATAGATATCGACACCGTAGCCATCAAGCAGCTTTCTTGCTTTCGAGGCCTTGCTGGCCTTAAAAACAGTTTCCCGCCCCTTGTCCATTATATTTCCTTCCGGGTTACTGCCGCACCGGTAAGCAAGCGAGGCCTGATGAAGAAGAGCCTTGGAGGGCACACATCCGGTCCAGGAACATTCTCCGCCCAGGCGTTCTTCTTTTTCTATCATTACCGTGCGGGCTCCCACGGCCCCCGCTGCAACACCGGCAACCAGGCCGGCGGCGCCCCCGCCGACAACGGCAAGATCATAGTTCATGGTTGTCATTTCATCCACCATTCCTTTTTGCTATAATTGTTCTATAATTTAAATGCGATACAGTCAAATATTTATACCGCCGCGGGGGGCAGCATATTAATGAATAAAAAAGAAAAACAAACTTTTTCAGACCGGGCCGGCCCCATAAAAAGCTTTCCCGTGACCATCCTGCAGGCAAACCTGGGCCGGATTTGCAACCTTAGCTGCAACCACTGCCATCATGCTGCTTCACCGGAAGCAAAAGAAATGATGCCCCGGGAAGTAATGGAGGAAATAATTAAGGTCGTTGAAAAAGCTGATATTACAACCGTTGATATTACCGGCGGCGCTCCTGAATTACATCCCGATTTATGCCCCTTTATTAACAGGCTTTGCCGGCCGGGGCTTAATATAATACTGCGCACCAACCTTGTCGCTTTGATGGAACCGGAGCAGGCCGGGCTGGCAGCATACTTAAAAGAGAAAAAAATTGAACTTGTTGCTTCGCTACCCTGTTACATGGAAGAAAACGTAACGGCTCAGCGGGGAGATTTAGCCTATAACAAAAGTATTGCTGCTTTAAAAAAACTGAACAGCCTCGGTTACGGACAAGATAACGGTCTCGAACTGGACCTAGTTTATAATCCGGGCGGCCCCTTCCTTCCCGGCCGGCAGGAAGAATTGGAAGCAATCTACCGGCGGGAGCTGCAGCTGGAGCACGGAATAACCTTTAACAGGCTTCTCACGCTGACCAATATGCCGATCGGACGCTTTAAAGATATCCTTTTCAAGAAGGGGCAGTTAAACCAGTACTTTGAACTTTTAAGGGATTCCTATAACCAGGCTACCTTATCAGGCCTAATGTGCCGCAGCCAAATTTCCGTGGGCTGGGACGGGACTATTTACGATTGTGATTTTAATTTGGCCTTGGATGCCCCGGTAGATGTGGAAAAAGCCCATATCGCCTGCTTTGATCTTAACAGCTTAAAGAACAGGACCATTGTAGCCGGGGAGCACTGCTATGGCTGTACGGCCGGAGCAGGTTCTTCCTGTAACGGAACCCTGGAAGCTGGTGAATAAGGTGCGCCTGATAATTTTTACCCGCTACCCCGAAGCAGGCCGGGTTAAAACCCGGCTTATACCGGCCCTGGGAGAAAAAGGAGCAGCAATTTTTCACCGGGAAATGGTTAAGCTAACTCTGGCCCAAACCAGGGCTTTCAGCGGGGAAGTTGAAGTGCATTTTTCAGGTGGCAGCCCTCAGCTCATGAAAGGCTGGCTGGGTGAACAGCTGCGATACCGGAAACAAGCAGGGACTTGTCTGGGCGAGAGGCTTCAATATGCCTTCACGGAAGCCTTTGCCGAGAACAAGCAAAAAGTAGTTGTAATCGGCACAGATTGTCCCGGACTGACAACAGAACATATCAAGCAGGCATTTTACCTTCTTGATAGTTCAGATCTGGTCTTAGGCCCCGCTTACGACGGTGGTTATTACCTGATCGGTTTAAAAAAGGTTGTCAAAGAACTTTTCTCGGGCATTAAATGGGGCAGTGACCTTGTCTACAGGCAAACGTTAGCAGCTGCCAAAGG
>PWGD01000154.1 GCA_003554395.1 Syntrophomonadaceae bacterium | reverse complement strand
CTTTCCGTGAATCCACATTATAGCATCAGGTCAAACGCCCCGGCATGCCTGGTCGGTTGATCGGTCCTGGTCATGCCGGCTGAATTGAACACTAAGGAGAAATAATTAAATATTGAAGTCGTAGTTATTGATCTGACATTCACAGACTGGACTGGACACGATGATAAAGTTCAACCCGGCAGTAGAAGCAAGTCGAATGAAAGGAGCGCTGTCTTTAATCGTATAAGTGGCAGGCCACCTTGCGGTGATCTGTTTCAGCCAGGACGGGCATTCCTTCCCGGCAGCGCTGCCCCGCCTCGGGGCAGGCGTTCAGGTAGGGGCATAACCCGTTATGGCCTGCTTCGCCGGTGGTTACTGGTAGATAGGCGGCCCCGGCTTCAAGTTTCCAATGTCCCAGGGTGGGGGCGGCCTGGAGAAGCTGCCTGGTATAGGGGTGCAGGGGGCGCTGGACAATGGCAGCCGATGGTCCTTCTTCCACCAGGCGGCCGCTGTGCATAACCCCGATGCGATCTCCCGCCCGGGCTGCTAGGGCCAGGTCGTGGGTGATGAAAAAGAGGGCGAACCCTTTTTCATTCTGCAGGTGAAGCAGCAGCTTGATAATCTTGGCCTGGACGCTGGGGTCCAGGGAAGCGCTTGGTTCGTCGGCGATGAGTACCCTGGGTTCCAGGACCAGGGCCCGGGCGATGGCCACCCTCTGCAGCTCTCCGCCGCTCAAGTGGTGAGGGTACTCCTGTAAAAAATGATCGTTAACGGGCAGGCGAGCCCATTTGAGGGCGTTGTAGACCGCTTCGCGGCGGGTTTGTCCGCTGCCTTCGTTTTGGATAATCAGCGGTTCTTCCACCAGTTCAAAAACATTTAAGCGGTGGCTCAGGGCTTCGCCGGAATTCTGGAATAGCATCTGCAAATCACGCCTGGTTTTTTTGTAGTCTTTTGCGGGCAGGCTCTGGATGTCCTGGCCCTGGAAATAGACACTGCCGGCCTCGGGCCGGTCTATACCGGCTAAAACCCGTCCGAGCGTGGTTTTACCGGAGCCGCTTTCTCCCACCAGGGCATATACTTCACCTTCATCCAGGCAAACATCCACTCCCTTTACTGCTTCCAGGTAAGCGGCCTGTTTGTTTGTGCCGCTGCCCTTTTCCAGCAAGTAACGCCTGCTGATTGCTTCACCCCGCAGGAGTTCCACCACTCCGCCCCGGTGGCAGGATAGTACCCGGCCATTGTCCTGGTGGCGGGGAGACGGTTTTTCCCGGGCGCACACCTCGATGGCCTGGGTACAGCGGGGATGGAAGGGGCACCCGCCGGGGCGTTCAGCAAGGGGCGGAAAATCCCCCCTGATCCCCTGCAGCTCTTTTACACCCCCGATGGTGGGATAAGACCGCACCAGGGCCCGGCTGTAGGGGTGGTGTGGTTCCTGGAACAGCGCTCCGGTGGGGCCTGACTCAAGGAGCGTACCGCAGTACAGGACGGAGGTTCTTTCGGCCAGGCGGGCTACGCTCGATAAATCGTGGGATATAACCAGGACCGTACGCTCTACGGTCAGCTCATCTAAAAGCTTTAAAATCTCTTCCCGGGAGAGTGCGTCGAGCGACGATACCGGTTCATCCAAGATCAGCAGTTCAGGGTCGGTGATCAGGGCCATGGCCAGAAGGGCTCTCTGCACCTCACCGCCGCTTAAGGTATAGGGCAGGCGCCGGTGGAAGCGCTCCGGCAGGCCTACTTTTTCGAGAAAATGAAAGGCTTGCCGGTACGCTTTATCTTTGCCGTGGGAGTGTTTTTTCAGGTAGGCTTCGCTTACCTGGTTGATCAGCGGGATCAGCGGGGTGAGCATTTCTCCCGAGTGCTGCATGACCATGGCAATGGTTTCGCCGCGCAGCTTTTCCCACTCGTCTCTGCTCTGGGAAAGGAGCTCTCTGCCCCGGTAGAGAATCGAGCCTTCAACCTTTCCCGGTGAGAGCCCCATCAGGGCCAGGGCCAGGCTGGTTTTTCCCGATCCCGATTCGCCGACGATACCGAGTTTCCCGCCCGGTTCGAGGCGGAGGTTTATGTTGTCCAGCACGGTTAAAAGCCCTTGTGTGCTGGGATACTTGACGTTCAGGTTTTTAATTTCCAGCATAGGTTTGCCTCCTTAAGCGGGGGTCGAGGACTGCTTCCAGGGCATAACCGACCAGGGCGAAAGCGGTAATCGTAAAAGATACGGCCAGCGCCGGGGGCAAAAGCCACCATTTCCAGGCCCCGGTGAAGATAAATTCACGAGCATAATGCAGCATCAGGCCCCAGCTTTTTGCGACCGGGTCGAAGACCCCCAAAAAAGCCAGTCCTGCTTCCATGAACACGGCCCGCCGGACAACCTGGATAAAGCTTACCGTCAGCAGGGGGTAGAGCTCGGGGATCAGGTGCCGCCAGGTCAGGTAAAATGTGCCGGCCCCGAACTGCCTGGCCGAGGTGAAATGTTCCTGGTTCTTGATGCTTAAGACCCTGGTCCAAATTATCCTGGTGCCCGGCGGCCATAAGAGCAGGCTGAACAGTATAATCAGGGTGGTGGTGCCGGGTTTGAAATAGGCGGCCACCAGCAGGGCGATCAGAAATACCGGGATTACCAGCATCACGTCCACCAGGCGCAGGATGATCCGCTCCACGACCCCCCGGTAGATACCGGCTAAAAGGCCCAGGATTAAGCCGAGCAGGGTGGAGAAGGCGGCTGCGGAGATGCTGATTAATAGGGTGGTGCGGGTGCCGTACAAGAGCTCGCTCCATATATCCTGGCCCACATCGTTGGTGCCGAGCGGGTGCTGCCAGGAAGGGCTGCTTAACGGCGGGCCGGCATATTCCCAGGGGTTATAGGGGGCCAGCCAGGGCGCCAGCAGGGCGATTGCGACCAGCAGGATCACCATAACCAGGCCGGCGCGGCCAAATTTATCCTTATTTACTTCAGCCCAGTAGTTGATGTGCATCTTCTTTTAACCTCGGATCCAGTTTTATTGATATTAAGTCGGCGAGCAGGTTGAAAACCAGCACGCAGACGGTTATGAGCAGCAGGCAGCCGTGCACGGTGGGGTAGTCGTGGTGCTGCAGGGCCAGGTAAAACAGGTGTCCCAGGCCCGGGTAGGCAAAGACCACCTCTACAAAAAGGACCCCGGTAAAGAGCAGGCCGATGCTCATGCCGAGGCGTGTCACCACCGGCGGCAGGGCGCTCCGCAGGCAGTGGCGGTAGCGGATCATTCGCTCTTTAATCCCTTTGCTGCGGGCGGTTAATACGTAGGGTTCCTTGATGACCCCCAGAAAGGTGCTGCGCATGAGCAGAAAATTGCGGGGCAGCTGGGCCAGGGTCAAAGTCAAAGCCGGCAGGAAAAGGTGCCACAGGATGTCAACGGCCCTTGCCATTGCACTATGACCCGGGAAGGGGGAGGTGCCGCCTGAGAGGGGAAACCACTGCCCGTAGAAGCCCAGGGCCAGGAGGAGAAGGATAGCTAAGACGAAGCCGGGGATCCCGTTTAAAAAAAGCGCCGCAGATAGTGAGAGGCGGTCGAACTTTTGGCCTCTCCGCCAACCGGATTCTACGCCCCAGATGATGCCGAGAACGGCGGCCGTTACCAGGGAAGTGCCCACCAAAAGGAGGGTCCAGGGCAGGGCATTTGCCAGAACCTCCGATACGGGAGCCCGAAAATAGAAAGAGTAACCGAGGTCTCCCCGGGCCAGGTTGCCGAGGTAAACCATAAACTGCTCGCCAAGGGGGCGGTCGAGGCCGTACCTTTCCAAAAGATAGGCTTCCATCTCCGCGGTCATCTCTACCAGGGCATCCCCGTAAATGGCCGTAATCGGTTCCCCGGGCATCAACCGGGGCAGGATAAAGTTTAAAGCAAGGATGATTACTAAAGCGAGCAGGTAATCACCGAGGCGTTTTTTCATCAGAAACTACTCCTGTTCCACCAGGGCCAGCTTGTTGAGCGGTATGGGTGTGCCGGTACCGATACCGTCCTTGGTAAAAAACCATTCTACCCTTTCATTATGAGCGTAGTACCAGGTCGGGTAGTAAAGGGGATAGGCGGGAACCGCTTCGGCATGAAGGCGCTGTACTTCACAGACGGCTTTTCCCCTTGCATCCTCATCCAGGGCCCGGCTCTGATGTTTTAGCGCTTCAATCAACTTTTCGTCCTGGTAGCGGGCGTTTAAATGAGGCGAAGCTTCTCCGACCATGAAGCGCTGCAGGGTTTCGGGGTCGCCGCCGACGGCTCCGTGTCCGCTTATCGCCAGGTCAAAGTCCCAGTTGCGGATGTAACTGTCAACCACCGAGCGCTCCATGCTCCTGACATTCAGGTCAATACCCAGCTCTGAGAGCTGCCTCCCAACGATCTCTGCTTCCCGGGCAAAGTCGGCGTGAGTGATCAGCTCCAGGCTCAGCTGTTCCCCTGCTTCATCTTTTAATATTCCGTCGCTAAAGCTGTAGCCCATGGTTTCCAGCTTTTCCACGGCTTCCCGGTGATTGAACCCGTAAGGGGCAATCTCCCGGCAATACCAACGGCTGTCGGGGGAAACCAGGCCGGGGCTGCCGGGCAGCCCGTGCCCGCGCAGGGCCCTTGCCACCAGTTCATCTAAGTCTATAGCCAGGGCCAGGGACCGGCGGAATTCCACTTTTGAAAGGGGCTCCTCCCGGTGGTTAATCATCAGTTTAAGGCACCAGTCGTGAGTGCCGCTTTCCACCAGGAAGCCTTTTTGTTCCAGGATTTCAACGGCCTCCGGCTCTATCTGGGCAAAATCGACATCGCCGCTTTGCAGGGCCATCTGCGGATCACCAACCTTGATCATTAACAATTCGTCCACCAGGGGTGTCCCCAGGTAGTAATCGGGGAAAGCCTGGTAATGATAGCGGCCCTGTTCGCGGCTGTAATTTTTGAGCCGGTAGGGACCGGTGCCGATCACCGCTTCCGGGCCGGCAAACTCTTCCGGCTGCTCAACGCCGGACCAGGTATGTTCCGGCAGCACCGGCACTACACCGGCCAGGTTGTTTAAAAAGGCGGCGTAAGGCCTTTCCAAAGTTATTTTTACAGTATATTGATCGAGCTTGCTCACCTCTTCGATTATGCTGATGTCGGCCACGGGCATGGGATGCTCGCGCAGGTAATTGAAGGTAAAAATAACGTCATCTGCGCTGAAGGCGGTGCCATCGTGCCATGTAACGTCTTCCCGGAGGTTGAAAGTATAACTTAAGTTTTCCGGGTCAAAATTATATTCCTCCGCCAGGGCGCCTACAAAACCGCTGTCATCTTTCCAGATTAGGGTGTCAAAAATGTAATACATGCGGAGGTAACCGGGTCCCCGGGGGTAAGCCGAATAGGGGGAAGGGTAACCCCAGTCTCCCTGGCGGTCGCCGATGATGTATGGTTCTGCGTTTGCAGCAGAATCTTCTTGCGGGCTGCCTGGTGAGGGATCGTTAGTGCATGCCACTAAAACACTAAGTAGTAACACGAATAGGGCTAAAAAAAAGGCCGCTCTACGAATCATAATTGTTCCAGTCCCTTCTGCTTTTATATCCTCTATCATGGTAACTATTCTTTAAGGCCCTGTCAACCTGCTTGGGAGTAGTTTTTCTTTTTGAGGCAATAAAACAGCTTCGATTGCCTCTTATTATGAAGCAGCAGGTCGCCTGCTGGCCTGTTTCGCAGACGGTCGCAGATCGGTTATCCGGTAGTTAAACCGGGAGATATCCAGGTGGTATTAATATCGGCCGGCGAAAAGGGGGGCGAAAACAACTTTATTGCAGGAAAGCCTGTTCCGTTTTTAGAAATAGATAAACGGCGGGTATGGGGGTTTAGCGCTTTAAAATGGCGGTAACGAAGAGGCAGGAAAATAAGAGGAGGATACAAAATGGCAGAACAGGCCTTGACCTTTATGAGTGGAGATTTGAAGCTTGAAGGTAAAATCCATTTACCCGGGGCAGGCGGGGTAAAGCTGCCGGGAGCTGTGATCTGCCACCCTCACCCGCTTTACGGGGGCAATATGCACAATAACGTGGTTATAGCGGTGAGCAGGGCACTTGCCGAAAAGGGGATCTGTGCCCTGCGCTTCAATTTCCGCGGGACCGGCGCCAGTGAGGGGGTTTTCGATGACGGTGAAGGTGAACAAAACGATCTGTTTGCGGCCTTAAAGATCCTGGCTGAACGTCCGGAAGTTGACCCTGTACGGCTGGGCGTAACCGGCTATTCCTTTGGCGGCCTGGTATCGCTCGTGGCTGTAAAAAAAACAGCTCAGGTGCGGGCCCTGGCAGCTGTGTCCCCGGTGGTTAACCCCGGGTTGATGGAGGGCTTGAGCCTGCCGGCTTTTTTCATTTGCGGCAGCAAGGACCATGTGGTTTCGACGGAGCTGCTCGTGCAGGAAGCGGAGAAAATATCTCCTCCCGGAAAGGTTGAAATAGTGCGGGGCGTTGATCATTTCTGGTGCGGTTTTGAAAAAGAATTGGCTGAAAATGTGGCCGCATTTTTATGCGAAGCGCTTTAGAGCTTTTCGCATGCACACGGGGTCAGGTCTTGAATTATCACTTTTTACTTCGCAAACTTTTGCCCTTTACTTACTGTATGATGAGAT
>PWGD01000195.1 GCA_003554395.1 Syntrophomonadaceae bacterium | reverse complement strand
TGGAAAGGAGTTTAAAAAATGCGCAGCTACAGGGAAATAGCTTTATGGAAAGATGTTAGCCCCGAAGAGTGGAACGACTGGCGCTGGCAGGTCCGCAACCGCGTCACTTCGCTGGAGCAGCTAAAGCAGGTTGTCGAATTGAACGAGGAAGAGCAGCAGGGGGTAGAACAGTGCCTGCAGACCTTCCGTATGGCCATTACTCCCTACTATGCCTCGTTGATGGATCCCAAGGACCGCAGCTGCCCGGTCCGCAAGCAGGCCGTGCCGACCGGTTTGGAGGTGCGCTATTCAGTTTCCGACATGACCGATCCCCTCCATGAAGATGTCGATTCGCCCGTCCCGGGCCTAACCCACCGTTACCCGGACCGGGTCCTGCTTTTGGTGACCGATCAGTGCTCCATGTACTGCCGTCACTGCACCAGGCGCCGCATGGCCGGGGGAACCGATAAGCCCCGGAGCAAAGATCAGATTGAAAAAGCATTAGAGTACGTGCGCCGGACCCCGAAAGTCCGCGACGTTCTAATTTCAGGCGGCGACGGGCTTTTAATCGCCGACGATTTGATCGAGCATATCTTAAAAGAGCTGAAGGCCATTCAGCATGTGGAAATAATCCGCTTTGGCACGCGTACTCCGGTGGTTATGCCCCAGCGGATTACAGATGAGCTGTGCCGGATGCTGGCCCGCTACCACCCGATCTATTTGAATATGCACTTTAACCATCCCAAGGAAATCAACGAAGTTTCGGCTGCTGCCTGTGAGCGTTTGGCCAATGCCGGTATCCCCCTGGGCAACCAGTCCGTACTCCTGTCCGGGGTTAACGATTGCCCGGAACTGCTGAAAAAACTGAGTCACGAACTCTTAAAAATCAGGGTCCGACCCTATTATATCTACCAGTGCGATCTGTCCCAGGGTATTGAACATTTCCGGACCTCGGTTGCGGCCGGTGTCGAAGCGATTGAAAACCTGCGCGGCCATACCAGCGGCCTGGGCGTTCCTACCTTCGTAGTTGATGCCCCCGGTGGAGGAGGAAAAATACCGGTTATGCCCCAGTATATGATCAGCCAGTCGCCGACGAAGGTGGTTTTACGCAATTTTGAGGGCGGAATTTACACCTACTCAGAGCCAAAGAGGCAGATCGATCCGGGTAAAGACTGCCCCATCTGTGGCGGCACCCACAACCAGTATGATATCGGCGTCGCTTCCCTGCTCAACGGGCAGGCCGTGGCCATGGAACCGGCAGTTAAAAAAGAAAAGAATTAAACAGCACTAAAAGGCAGACCGACCAATCCGGTGCCTGTGTCTCCTCAAAGATTTAGCCGCAGCTTCACTGGAAGCAACCGCTAGTCTTAGAGCGCACAGGCACCGTTTTTTTAGGGAAGGATTTTTTGCCGTTTTGCAGAAAAGCCCTACTAGAGGCAGCAGGGAGGTATCCGTTAATGTTTAAAAGCGACAGCAGTGATCAGCCCGCCTATTTAAAGATGAGCGAAGAAGAACGGGCCGATCGGGTTAATCAGTTTTACCGGATCATGAACAGGTGTAGTTTCTGCCCCCGCCGGTGCCGCATAAACCGCATCCAGGGTGAAAGAGGGCAATGCGGAGCGGCGGGTGATCTCTATATCAGCAGCGCCGGGCCTCACTTCGGTGAAGAAAGGGAACTGGTAGGTCGCGGAGGGTCTGGAACAATATTTTTCTCGAACTGCAACCTGGCCTGTATATACTGCCAAAATTGGACCATCAGCCGGGGGCTTGATACAGACCGGCCAAGCAGTACTGAGGAATTATCGAAGACAATGCTTCGCCTCCAGGAAGACGGCTGCAGCAATATTAACCTGGTTACTCCTACTCCTTACCTTTACCATATCACCTCCGCTATCGACCGTGCTGCCCGTGATGGTTTAAAACTGCCCGTGGTTTATAACTGCGGAGGCTATGAAGCGGTCGAATCGCTGAAACTGCTGGAAGGCTTTATCGATATCTATATGCCCGATGCTAAATATGGATCTGATCAGAGGGGCGAAGCCTATTCCGGGGTAAAAGACTATTACTCCCGCCTGCGGGAAGCGTTAAAAGAAATGCAGCGCCAGGTAGGCGATCTGCAGGTTGGCCCGGACGGCATGGCCTGCCGGGGGCTCCTGGTGCGCCACCTGGTCCTGCCCGGCAACCTCTCTGAAAGCGAAACCGTGGCCCGGATGCTGAAAGAGGAAATCTCGCCCCATTGTGCCGTCAATGTAATGGCCCAGTATTATCCCGCCCACCTTGCCAATCAATATCCATCTCTGAACCGCCGTCTGAGTTCGCTTGAATTCCTTGAGGCCCGGGAAGCTTTTTTGAACGCCGGCCTGCGGATTCTTTAAATCCGGGTCTTTTGGTTGACCCTTTTTGCCGTGCTGGTGTAGAATGTTAATTAACAAGAATGATATGCAGTTTAAACATTTGTGCAGTCTTTAAAGAAATGAGCAGCATGAGTGACTAAAAGGAGGAATTAATAATGGCAGGTGCAGTGAAAGAAATTAATGAAAACCAGTTTGACACCGAGGTAATTCAGGAATCGAAGCCGGTCCTGGTCGATTTTTGGGCGCCCTGGTGCGGCCCCTGTAAAATGTTGGGCCCGGTATTGGAAGAAGTGGCCGCCAACAACGAAGAGCGCCTCAAGGTGGTTAAAGTCAATGTAGATGAGAACCAGGAACTGGCCCAAAAATATGAAGTGATGAGTATTCCAACCATGTTTTTGATTAAAAACGGTGAAGTTGTCGATAGCTTCATGGGCGCCTTGAATAAGCAGGCCCTTACTGAAAAAATCGAACAGCATCTTTAATTTCAACCACTCTTTTTATTTCGGTACGATGGTCCGAATATTTTTGCGGGGACAGATAACGGTTCTGTAAAAATCCTGTCTCTTTTTCCCCGGTGGCAGGAATGGTTGTTCCTGGTGGCGAATAACATTAAAAATATTCCGAAAGGAAGTGTTGTTAGCCATGGAACGACAGGCGATCGGCCAGGTAACCCATTACTACGGGAAAATAGGGGTAGCTATCCTTAAGCTTGATGCTCCACTCTCAGTGGGGGATGTGCTCGCCATAGTCGGCTCTACGACCGACCTGGAACAGTTAGTCAAGTCAATGCAGGTAGAGCACCAGAACATTGATCAAGCGGCGGCGGGGGACCTGGTCGGCCTGAAGGTTAAGGACAAGGTAAGGGAAGGCGATACGGTCTACAAGTTGAACCTCCCGGGCCAGTAATCCGGGTTCTTGACCCCATCAGGGACTGCTTAATTTACAGCGGAAAACCATTTTAAGCCAAAGCGCTTGAAATGAAATTCGATTTTTGATCCATCTTTGCCGGCAGGTGGATAAAGCCTGTCGGCGGAGAGCAGTTTTTTATTGCCTGACGGGTGATTTTTTGTTTACATCGCAGGAAGAAGAAAAGCTGCAGGCTGCTTCAGGCGGAAGTGAAGGGGCAGCCGCAGAAAATAGTTTAAGGCAAGCCCTGGCCGGAATGGTCAGGGCTGTTCCGATTATGCTCGGTTATTTACCGATCGGGATGGCTTTCGGGGTCCTGGCTTCTACTGCCGGCTTAAGTATCTACAGCGCTCTAGCGATGTCTGTTTTTGTCTTTGCCGGTTCGGCCCAGCTCATAGCGGTCGGTATGATTGATACCGGGGCCGGGATAGCGGCCATTACGGTTACAGTATTTTTGGTTAACCTGCGTCACATGCTCATGAGCGCCTACCTGGCCCCTCACCTGGGCGGCCTGAAAACCTGGCAGCAGGCCCTGTTCAGCTATGAAATTACCGATGAATCGTTTGCCCTCCATTCGACCCGTTTCCGCAAGAAAGACCTGCCCCCGGCAGTGGAAATGTTTGCCCTTAATCACTCTGCCCACCTGGCCTGGATTGCCGGTACCCTGCTTGGAGCCTGGATCGGGGTCCGCCTCGTTTTTGACATTGAAGTTTTCGGCGTCGATTATGCCCTTCCGGCCATGTTTATTGCCCTCTTAGTAATGCAGATCGAGAATCGCAGGCATGTCGCCATAGCAGTTATTTCTGCAGCGCTGGGGCTTACTTTTTACCTGGCCGGGATGAATCAGTTCTATATCATCCTGGCTACAGTTATTGCCGCCACCATTGGCACCCTCTGGAACCAGAAGCAAGGAGCGGGCCGGCCGGAGGCGGGCAGCGAAGAAGGAGGGAAAACCGGCCGTGCCTGAAATAAGTGCCTCCCAGATGGTTTTACTGATTGCCCTGATGGCGGTTGTGACCTATTTGCCCCGAGTTTTTCCGGTCTTGATCCTTTCAAAGCGCAGGCTGCCCGAAATGGTTGAAATGTGGCTTTCTTACGTGCCCGTGGCCGTCCTGGCCGCCCTGCTGGCGCCGGCCCTTTTTGTCCCGGAAGGCGTCCTCGATTTTTCGGTCACCACAAATCCATTTTTTTGGGTTTCCATACCTGTTTTTGCCCTCGCCATAATTACGCGCAACCTTTTCGCTACGGTTTTGTTTGGCATGCTCTTAATTGCTCTCTGCAGGTCCCTCTTAGCCTGATCCCTGATCAGGCGATTATATTCTCTTAAAACGCAAAGATAATCAGATCACTGAAAGGGCAGTCTGTCTGATTATGGATTATTAATTCCCCTAAAATCTCCTGTATTAGTTTGCAATTCGGCTCTAATCCACCTTCTAAGTAGTAATCGTTATTACTTGACCGATAATTAAATTATATGCTATAATATGAGAACTTAAGATATAGTTATCCAAACAATATATTAATAATGGTAAAGGTATTTTAATGCTGTTATATAATATGTAAAATAGAATTTATATATAAATATAAGCAATAATTGAGATATTAAGCTAATTGGCAATAGAATAGAAAATGTTAAATATAAGAAGAGGACCGGAGTCAATATCAATCAATTTAACAGCTGTAAAGGAGGATCACGTATGGATAAGTTGGTTCGTGTTGATATGACAAGTAAGGAAGTGAAGGTTGAACCGCTTCCGGAGAAGTACAAAGGCAAAGGTGGACGCTGGCTCAGCTCGATGATTATTAATGACGAAGTCCCAGCAGATTGCCACCCGCTGGGCCCGAACAACAAGCTTGTTATTGCTCCCGGCATCTTATCGGGAACCCGGGCCCCAAATTCGGGCCGCGTTTCAGTAGGTGGTAAGTCGCCCCTCACCGGCGGCATCAAAGAAGCCAATGCCGGTTCACCCTTTCCTCAGAACATGGCCCGGATGGGTTATGCGGCCATGGTTATTGAAGGGCTGGTCGAAGATGACTCCCAGTGGATGTTGAAGCTGGATGTTAAGGGGGGAGAACTTATTCCCGCAGACGATCTGGCCGGCAAAGGAGCTTATGAAAGCGGCTATAAGATCTGGGAAAAGTTTGATTACAAGCCGGCTTTCGTGGTTAACGGCCCGGCTGGTGAAGCTAAAATGGCCATGGCTGGAATTGCCTTTAGTGACCCTGAAGGCCGTGCCGCCCGCTATGCGGGACGCGGCGGTCTGGGTGCTGTAATGGGCAGCAAGGGTTTGAAGGCTATTGTTCTTGATCACAAGGATGCTCCCGGCGTTAAGCCGGCCGATCAAGAGTTACTCAAGACCGGGCAGAAAAAACTGGCCGATGCCATCCTTGCGCACGATGTAACCAAAAAAGGAGGCGCCCTGAACAGTTTCGGCACGGGTGTATTAATCAACATTCTTAACGAAGCCGGCGGGCTGCCTACCAATAACTTCCGCTCGGGTTATTTCGAAGGGGCTCAGAAGATCAGCGGCGAAGCAGTAGCAGAAGCGGCTAAAAACCGAGGCGGTGCCGGCACGATGGGTCACCGCTGCCATCCGGGTTGCGTCATTAACTGTTCTACAGTCTATGCCAACGAAGACGGCAGCGAGCATGTCTCAAGTGTGGAATACGAATCACTGTGGTCCCTGGGTGCCAACTGCGGTATTGACAACCTCGATCACGTGGCAGAACTGATCTGGCAGTGCAACGACCTCGGCATTGATACGATCGAAGCCGGCTGCACTATCGGAGTGGCTATGGAAGCCGGCCTGGCAGAATTCGGCGACGGGGAAGCAGCCATCAAAATGATGGAAGAAATCCGTAACCGCACTCCCCTGGGACATATTCTCGGCCAGGGGACCCAGTTTACCGGCGATGCTTACGGTGTCACCCGCATTCCAACCGTCAAGCGCCAGGGCATGCCGGCCTATGAACCGCGTGCTGTAAAAGGGATCGGTGTGACTTACGCCACCTCGACCATGGGTGCCGATCATACCGCCGGGTACACCATTGCCCCGGAAATCCTTTCAGTGGGCGGATCGGCCGAACCGCTGTCCAAAAAAGATAAAGTTGGCCTTTCCAAGGCCTTCCAGGATACCACCGCCTTTCTGGACGCTGCCGGGTACTGTATCTTTATTGCCTTCCCCATTCTCGATATTGAAAGTGGGTTCGAAGGGGTCATCGAAACGGTAAACGGTATGCTCGGTACAAACTACAAGGCCGAAGATGTAACCCGGATTGGTGATGAAATCCTCCGCCTGGAAAGGGACTTTAACAGGAGGGCAGGTATCGGTGTCGAAAGTGACCG
>PWGD01000019.1 GCA_003554395.1 Syntrophomonadaceae bacterium | reverse complement strand
GGCCAGGTAACGCTGTTTTTGTTCTTCAGTGCCGTAATAAAAGAGCGGAAAAGTGCCCACCGAGGTATGAACTGCAATAATCGCCCCGGTTGAAGAGCAAACCCGGGACAACTCTTCGATCAAAATCGTATAGGTTAAAAAATCTTCCCCTCCCCCGCCCCATTCCCGGGGCAGAGGCAGGCCCATATAGCCCCTCCGGGCCGCCTTTTGCAGGTTTTCGGCGGGGAAATGATCCCCTGTATCTATCTCTTCCGCCCCAAAGCGGCGGAACTCTTCTCTTTTTATTTGGTGGTACTCGGAAAGGACAAAATTCACTTTTCAACCCTCTTTAAATTAGCCCTGTATTTTCTAGAAACTCGAGAAAAATCACCTAAACCTTATTTAATTTTATCATGGACAGACCATATTTTGATCGGCAGCCTGAGCGCAGCGAAAATTTAAATCAGTAAACTTTCACCACTGTGGCCTCGCCCTGGGCCGCCCCGCTGCAGATAGTGGCCAGGCCATAGCCTCCGCCGCGCCGGCGCAGTTCGGCAATCAGGGTCAGCAAAATACGGGCCCCGCTGGCCCCGATCGGATGCCCCAGGGCTACCGCCCCTCCGTTAACATTTACCTTATCCCGGTCCCATCCGCCAAGCTTGATGCTGGTCAGGGCTACGGCGGCAAAAGCTTCATTAACCTCTATCAAATCAACTTGATCGGCCTTTAAGCCGGCCTTGCCAAGAGCCGCCGCTGCCGCCTCAAAAGGAACAGTGGCAATATAGCGCGGCTCCCTGGAAGCAGTGCCGGTAGAAATTATTTCTGCCAGCGGTTCCAGGCCGAGCTCACGGGCTTTATCCTTTGCCGAAAGAACCAGGGCCGCCGCCCCGTCTGATATACCGGGTGCGTTACCGGCCGTGATCAGGCCTTCTTCCTCGAAAGCAGGAGGCAGTTGGGCCAGCTTTTCCAGTGAAGTATCGCGGCGGGGCAGTTCATCTTTATCAACTACCAGCAGATCCCCTTTCCGGCGGGGCACCTCAACCGGAACAATCTCTTCTGCCAGGCGTCCGCTGTCCATGGCTTCTACAGCCAGGCGGTGGCTGCGCAGGGCCCACACGTCCATGGCCTCCCTGGTAATACCGTGCTCGGCCGGAACAGCGCTGCCGTGCACCCCCATATGGACATCATGAAAAGGGCACCACAGGCCGTCATGGACCATGATGTCGATCACCCGGGCATCTCCCATCCGGTAGCCGGTGCGAGCCCCTTGCATCATATAGGGTCCGGCGCTCATATTTTCCATGCCCCCGGCCACCAGGACGCCGGCTTCCCCGGTTTTGATCATGGCCTGGCCCAGGTTAACCGCCCGCAGCCCGGAAGCGCAGACCTTGTTAATCGTATCGGAGGGAACAGCGTAAGACAGGCCTGCTTTTACCGTCGCCTGCCTGGAAGGGATCTGGCCGGCCCCGCCCTGGATTACCATTCCGAGCAGAACCTGGTCGACCCTGTCGCCGGCCACACCGGCCCGGGAAAGGGCCCCTTTTACGGCAGCTGCCCCCAGTTCAACGGCCGGCACCGCTTCAAGTGCCCCCAAAAACCGGCCGAATGGCGTGCGGGCAAATCCAACCACCACTGCAGATTCCATCCTCATAACACCTCCGGACACATTTCTATCCAATCAGGACAAACCGACCTTTGTTTACCTGCCAATCAGCATGCAGGCTTCTGATCGGGGTCAGCCTAACCCGGTTTAATCCGGTTTAACGGGACAAGGCATAACGGCTTGCTCAGCTTGTTTTCCATAAATCAAGTTAATCGGCAAAAAAACTGCCCCAAGCAAAGGACCTTAACTTTTAAGCATACTGCCGTTTCTATCTTTTTAAGGCCCGGTGGGCGATATCCCGGCGGTAGTAAGCGCCTTCAAATTTAATTTTATCGCAGGCCCCGTAAACCCGGTCCAGGGCCCTGCGCAGGTTTTCATCCCATGCGGTGACACCCAGGACCCGCCCGCCCTTTGTGACCAGACGTCCGTCCTTAATCGTCGTCCCGGCATGAAAGACCGCCACTCGGCCCTCGGCCTCCTGTTCGGCTTCATCTATCCCGTCGATGGGAAATCCTTTTTCGTAACTGCCCGGATAACCGCGGGAGGCTAAGACCACACAGACGGCCGGATCCTCACGCCATTCGGCATCAAGTCCTTTTAAGTCGCCTCCTGCGGCCGCGTCAAGCAGCGGCAGCAGGTCCGACTTCATGCGCGGGATCAAGGCCTGCGCCTCCGGATCTCCGAAACGGACATTATACTCCAGCACATTCAACTTATCGCCGGAAATCATCAGCCCGGCGTATATAACCCCCCTGAAATCAATACCCGCATCATTAAAACCTTTAAGCAGGGGCCAAAAGACCTGTTCCTCGGTCCTGCGGGCCAGTTCCCCGGTATAAACTGGCGCCGGCGAATAGGCGCCCATTCCGCCGGTATTCGGCCCTTTATCGCCCTCGTAGATGGCCTTGTGATCCTGGGAGGAAGGTAGAAAGACCAGGCTTTTTCCATCGGTTACTGCCAGCACTGAAACCTCTTCTCCGCTCAGGCACTGCTCAATGACCACCCGGTTACCGGCTTCGCCAAATTTTTTTTCGATCATGATATCATAAAGAGCCTGCTCCGCTTCGGAGAGCCCTGAGGCCACGGTAACGCCCTTGCCGGCCGCCAAGCCGTCCGCCTTGATCACAACGGGTCCGCCGTAAAACCGGGCCAGGTGGCTGCGTGCTTCCTCAAAGTTTTCGAAAACAGCAAATGCAGCCGAAGGTATGCCCCACTCTTTCATTTTCTGCTTGGCCCAGACTTTACTGCCCTCCAGGCGGGCCCCAGCCCGGCCCGGCCCAAATACTTTCAGGCCGGCTTCCCGGAAACTGTCGGCCAGTCCGAGCACCAGGGGCGCTTCCGGTCCGACTACCGTTAAATCGATTTTTTCCTGCAGGGCCCATTTTTTCAAGCCGTCAACGTCGTCTGCAGCAAAATCCAGACATTCCGCCACCCCTGCTATACCCGGATTGCCCGGGGCGCAATAGAGCCTTTCCAAAAACGGGCTCTGAACCAGTTTCCAGGCCAGGGTATGTTCTCTTCCGCCACCGCCGACAATCAGCACGCGCATCTAAGCGCACCTCCTATGTATGCAATTAAGGCACCCTGCCCTTAAAAAACAAGGGCATCAACCGCTTGATAAAAAGGTAATATGCTTTTTCAGGATAGCTTTACTTGCTGTTAATGCTTAAAATAGCGGCGCCCGGTAAAGACCATGGCCAGGTTATGGCGGTTGCACAGTTCGATTGATTCCCGGTCTTTTTGGGAACCGCCCGGCTGGACGATGGCCGTTACCCCTGCTTTTACCGCTTCCTCGACCGTATCGGGGAAGGGGAAGAAAGCATCGGAGCCCAGCACAGCTCCCCTGGCCTTTTCTCCGGCCTGGCCGAGGGCAATTTTTGCCGCCCCGATCCTGCTCATCTGGCCGGCCCCGACCCCGTAAGTCATATTCTTGCCGGCTATCACTATGGCATTGGAACGCACATGCTTGACCACTTTCTGGGCAAAATTGAGGGCGGCCCATTCTTGATCAGTAGGAGCCCTGCCGGTTACCACTTCCCCGGCGGTCACATCAACCGGCTGGCGATCGATGGTTTGGACCAGGATTCCTCCGGAAATTTTCTTAATATCAAAGTGATCCCGGCGGTTTCCGGCTGGATTTACTTCCAGCAGGCGGATATCTTTCTTGACCTTAAAAACAGCAACCGCTTCTGCCGTGAACTGCGGGGCGGCAACCACCTCCAGGAAAATCTTGCTCATTTCACGGGCCGCCTCCCCGTCAACAATGCGGTTCAGGGCTACAACTCCGCCGAAGATTGAGATCGGGTCGGCTTCAAAAGCCAGGCTGTAAGCATCTTTTAAATTAGCAGCTGAACCGACCCCGCAGGGATTGGCATGCTTGACCGCCACCGCGGTCGGCTCTTCAAATTCCAGCACCGCTTCCCAGGCTGCATTGAGGTCGTTTAAGTTGTTAAAGGAAAGCTCCTTGCCCTGGAGCTGCCGGGCGGCGGCCAGGCCTCCCGGTCTGCCGGTAGAAGCATAAAAAGCAGCTTCCTGCTGGGGATTTTCGCCATAGCGCAAACCCTGGAGTTTTATAAAGGAAAGGTTCAGGCGCTCCGGATAAAGGCCGGTTCCGGTTTCAGGCCGGGTATTGAAATATGAAGCGATGGCCGCATCGTAGCCCGCTGTATGCGAAAAGGCTTCGGCAGCCAGGCTGAAGCGGGTTTCGGCGCTGATCCTGCCGCTGTTTTTCAGCTCTTCGATCAGGGGTCCGTAGCGCTGCGGATTGACGACCACCGCCAGGTAGGCATGGTTTTTAGCTGCCGCCCGCAGCATGGTCGGGCCGCCGATATCGATGTTTTCCACCGCTTCCTCGTGGCTCACCCCTTCGCGGGCTACAGTTTGTTCAAAAGGATAGAGGTTCACAACCACCAGCTCAAGGGGTGTAATCCCGTATTTTTCCAGTTCCTGCCGCTGTTCATCCAGATCGGGACGGGCCAGGATCGCGGCATGGATGTGGGGATGCAGGGTTTTTACCCTGCCTCCTAAAATTTCAGGAAAACCGGTCACCTCGGAAGCATCTGTCACCTCAAGCCCGGCTTCGCGCAGGGCGCGGGCCGTGCCGCCGGTGGAAATAATTTCAAAACCTAGGCGGCTCAATTCTTCGGCAAATTGGGCCACCCCTGTCTTGTCGGATACACTGATCAGGGCTCTTCGACTGTCACTCAATGATCATGCACCTTCTTCCTTCCACTTTTAGTTTATCGTTACAAAAGAGATCTATTGCCGTCGGATAAAGACGGTGCTCGGAGGCGTGGATCCTCTGGTGCAGGGTTTCTACAGTATCCTGTTGGATTACCGGAACCGCTTCCTGCAGGATAACCGGTCCGGTGTCGAGCCCTTGATCGACAAAGTGCACCGTGCAACCGGTTACTTTTACGCCATAAGCAAGCGCCTGCTCCACGCCGTCCAGGCCGGGGAAAGCAGGCAGTAAAGATGGATGAATATTCATGATCTGCTGCGGGAAAGCATTGACAAAGAAAGGGGTCAGCAGTCGCATAAATCCGGCCAGCGCTACCAGGTCAATCCGGGCTTCTTTGAGCTGATCCACGATAGCCTGATCGTACTGCTCCCGTCCTCCGTAATCTTTGGGATTCAGATAGAGGGCTTTTACCCCTCTTCTTTCAGCCCTCTGCAGGGCCTGAGCCGTTTCCTGGTCGCTGATTACCAGGGCCACTTCTCCGGCAATATCGCCTCTTTCCACCGCCTCCAGGATTGCTTCCAAATTAGTACCCCGGCCGGAAGCAAGCACAGCAATTCGCTTCATATGACAGCCCCTCCTGGCAATTATTAATTTAAATCACAGGCCTTAAAATTTGTTCCATGGCGGCCCCGGATCAAACTGCCTCTTCGGTCTCGGACTGGATCTGGTTGGAATAGATTATAGCTGGAGCTTGGCCTTGTCTATATGATCATAACAAGATCTTTCTTTATTAAACATTTCTATTCAAGGCTCTGAAATCCTCCATATAGCTGAGGCCTATTTTTATGCTTCTTTAATGGTGTTTTATAGATTTTGCAACTTAACCAGGCCTTCACCGGATTTGATCCGGCCGATCCGGTAGGCGGAAAACCCCTGCTTTTTAAAATACTCTACCAGGCGCTCTGCCTCTCGCTCCGGAACTACCAGGGTATAACCGATACCCATGTTGAAGGCGCGAAACATCTCCTCCCTCCTGACCGGTCCCAGTTCACTGATTATAGCGAAAATGGGATGTTCCGGCCAGGAACCGATTTCGATCTCCGCCTTCAGTCCGGCCGGCAGGATCCGGGGCAGGTTACCGGGCAGTCCGCCGCCGGTAATATTGGCCATGCCCCTGACTGTGAACTTATCCAGGGCTCCTAAGACCGGCTTGACATATATGGTGGTGGGCCTGAGCATTTCTTCAGCCAGCGTTACCCCCAGGCCGGGTTGAAAATCGGTCAGTTTCAAAGCGGCTTCTTCAAGCAAAACCTTGCGGGCCAGGGAATAACCGTTGCTGTGCAGGCCGTTTGAGGCCAGTCCCACCACGGTATCGCCGTCTTTAATCCCGGAGCCGTTAATGATGGCGGAGCGGTCAACCATCCCGACCACGAAACCGGCCAGTTCGTATTCACCGGAAGGATAAAATCCGGGCATTTCAGCAGTCTCGCCTCCCAAAAGGGCGCATCCGGCCTGCCTGCAGCCTTCGGCTACTCCGCTCACTATTTCCTGCACCCGGCCGGGCACCAGTTTGCCCATGGCCAGGTAGTCGAGGAAGAATAAGGGCTCCGCTCCCTGAACCAGGACATCATTGACGCACATGGCAACACAGTCGATGCCAACCGTATCATGTTTGTTGGCGGCAAAGGCGACTCTGAGCTTGGTTCCGACCCCGTCACAGCCCGAAACCAGAACCGGTTCCTTCATCTTCTTAAAATCGGGGGCAAAGAGTCCGCTAAAGCCGCCCAACCCCTGGAGGACTTCCGGGCGGAAGGTTGAACGGGCCAGGCCCTTTATTCTCTCCACCGCCTCCTCCCCGGCGTCAATATCGACTCCGGCTTTTCGGTAATCCAT
>PWGD01000201.1 GCA_003554395.1 Syntrophomonadaceae bacterium | reverse complement strand
GTTTGATGTTATCGTCACCGATAACATGTTTGGCGATATTATTACCGACCTGGGAGCGATGATCCAGGGTGGCATGGGCATTGCCCCCGGTGGCAACCTTCATCCCGGGCAGGTTTCCATGTTTGAGCCAATTGGCGGTTCGGCTCCCAAGTATACGGGACAGGATATTATCAACCCGATGGCTTCCATCTGCGCCGGGGCCATGATGCTCGATTTCCTGGGTCAGGTTGAGGCGGCGGAAAGCATTGATCACGCAGTAGCCGAGGTTTGCAGCACCAGGCTCAAGTCGCTTAATGCCGGCGAGATGGGATACAGCACAACCGAGGTCAGTGAACTGGTGGCCGAAAGGCTGTAAGAAGAACCGGATCAGAGCAGTTCCCCCCGGCCAACCATAATTACCCGTCCTCCAACCGATACTGAAATGGCGCCTTGATCACTCTCTTCCGCCTTGAGCAGGAGCAGTGAGGGGCGCCCGATTTCATAATCAAAAACAATGATTTCCCCTCATCACTGATACGGATCAATAATACCGCGCTAAAGTCATCAACTCAACCACAAGAAAAAGTGTGCCCGGCATATAAACCAAACTCAGCCTGAAGACAGGACACTTATTGTACACTATAACTAGCATTAATTAGCTAGGTGTCCTTTATAGCATACACCTACAGGCAGCATACCTCACAGGAAGCTTCGAAATTGCCTCAAATAAGGCCGTACTGCTGTTAGCTTTTACCAGTTATATTGGCATAATATTTGCTATATATTTTATTGAAGCATTAAATAGAAAATTTATTACTATCCCTCTGCGGGAGGTGGTAGGCCATGAACTTTTCTCTCAGCGAAAGCCAGCTCTTGATTCAAAAGACTGTGCGTGATTTTGCTCAAAATGAACTCGCTCCCATCGCCGCTGACCTGGACAAGGAGGCTCGTTTCCCTCATGAAATCATAAAACAAATGGCTGAGCTTGATCTTTTTGCCCTGCCTTACAGTGAAGAATACGGAGGTACAGGTGACGGCTGCCTGCCCTATGTTGTTGCCGTCGAAGAAATATCACGGGCCTGTGCATCAACCGGGATTACTTATGCCGCTCACTGTTCCATTGGAACTGATCCCATTTACCTGTTCGGAACAGAGAAACAAAAACAAAAATGGGTAGGGCCCTGCGCCAGGGGGGAAATGCTTGCCGCTTTCGGCCTGACTGAACCGAATGCCGGTTCTGATGCCGGGGGGACAAAAACTACGGCTGTATTAAAAAACAGCGAATGGCTAATTAATGGCAGTAAATGTTTTATCACCAACGCTACCCATGCCGGGGTAATAGTTATCTCGGCTGTTACAGAACCGGGTCAAGGAACCAAAGGGATCAGCTCATTTATTGTCCCCCGGGATACGGCCGGTTTTTCGGTTTCTGAACCTTATGACAAGCTGGGATTGAAAGCGTCGGATACAGCGGAGTTATATTTTGATGACATGCGCCTGCCTGAAGATAATCTACTGGGAAAGCGGGGTGAAGGCTTTAAACAGTTGTTGAAGGTCCTTGATGGAGGCCGGATCAGTATCGGGGCCCTGGCCCTGGGTATTGCCCAGGCTTCTTTTGATGCTGCTCTGGCCTATGCCAGGGAGCGAAGGCAGTTTGGTCAACCAATTTCAAAATTCCAAGCCATCCAGTTCAAACTGGCTGATATGGCTACCAGCATCGAAATGGCCAGAATGGCTGTCTACCGGGCTGCCTGGTTGAAAGATCAGGGTAGGGCAACTACCAGAGAATCTTCTATGGCCAAACTGTATGCCTCCGAAACAGCGGTGAAAGCTGCCCTGGAGGCAATTCAAATCTTCGGCGGCTACGGCTATATGAAGGAATACCCGGTTGAACGCTACCTGAGGGACGCCAAACTAATGGAAATCGGAGAAGGCACCTCTGAAATTCAGCGGTTGGTTATCGCCAGGCAGCTGGGGTGTTAATTTTAAATCTATTTTCAAGGAGGGATTAAAAGAAATGGACAAAAAAGTTGCCATAGTAGGAATTGGTTACTCCGGCTTCGGATCCACCACTCCCGACCTCTCTTACCGGGAAATGATCTTTGAAGCCGCAACCAAGTGCTATCAAGATGCGGGAGGAATTCATCCTCAATCGATCGATTCTTTTGTCGCTTCTTCGGAAGATTTTATGGAAGGGATCAGCATAGCCGACGAGTATGTACCCGATCAACTGGGCGCAGTGCTCAAGCCGGTCCATTCCATTACCGGAGACAGCTTGCAGGGACTGGCATCAGCCATGATGCAGATTAAGACCGGCCAGCAGAGTATAGTTGCCGCTTCGGCTTTTTCGAAAGTCTCCAATTTATCCAATCATGATGGCCTGGTCACTTATGCTACCGATCCATTCTATATCCGGCCCTTTAATGAAAACCCGTATTTTATTGCCGGCCTGGAGATGAACCGCTACCTGCATGAAACCGGGACCACCAGGGAGCAGTGCGCCAAAGTCGTGACCAAAAACAGGTCTAACGCCCTCAACAATCCGAGCGCCCTATACGGGGCCAGGATTGAGCTCGAAGACGTTACTGAAGCGCCGGTTTTGAGCTATCCACTTGGTATTTATGACATGAGCGGGCATCTGGACGGTTCTATCGTGGTCCTGCTGGCCTCTGAAGAGAGGGCCCGGGAGTTGACGGATAAACCAATCTGGATCAAAGGTATCGGCTGGGCTACAGATACACCGAATCTCGATTCCCGGATTGATGGAATGGGCAGTGCCGTTTATGCCAGGTTAGCGGCTCAAAAAGCTTACCGGATGGCCGGCATCAACAACCCCTTTAACGAAATTGACTTTGCGGAAATTGACGACACTTTTTCTTATAAAGAACTGCAGCACCTGGAGGCCCTTAACCTGTGCGGTCCCGGCGAAGCCGGGAAATTGCTGGAATTGGGATGTTTTGCTCCCGATGGAGACTTTCCGGTCAATGTTTCGGGCGGCAGCCTGGGGGGAGGATACCTGCATGAAGCAAACGGCCTGCAGCGCTTGATGGAAACTGTACTCCAACTGCGAGGAGAAGCGGGCAAAAGGCAGCTCCATGATGTAGAAACCGGCCTGGCCTTTGCATGGCGGGGGATTCCCACCGCGACCGGCGCTGCCGTAATTTTGAGCACCCGTCCTTAAAGATTCAATGAAACGGAGGGTTGAAAGATGAGAAAAGTAGCAATAGTGGGCGCCGGCATGACCAAGTTTGTCCGCCGGGCCCTGGAAACTCCCAAAGAGTTGTCCTATGAAGCGGCCAAGATCACCCTGGACAGCTGCGGGCTGACCCTGGAAGACGTCGAATGCATCGCCCACGGGACTGCCCCTGATGCTTTCGACGGCCTGCACCAAAATGGAGAATATATGGTAGATGGGTGCGGGGGTTGGAACAAACCAACCATGCGGGTCTATGTCGGCGGTGGAACCGGAATCCATGCCGTGGTCCACGGCTGGCACCATGTCGCTTCCGGTTTGTTTGACACCTGCCTGGTGGTTTGTGAAGAAAAAATGTCCAGCGCTTTACCGCATGCCCAGGCTTTCTTCCTGACCATATTCGATTCAATCACCGAAAGGCCGCTTGAGCCTAACCTGCTTTGGATATTCGCCCTGGAAATGAATCGCTACATGGAACGCTACGGCTACACCAAAGAGGATATGGCCCTGGTTGCAGTTAAAAACAAGCTGAACGGCCTTAAGCATCCGGCTTCACAGTTTACAGAAGAGGTAACCGTAGAAGACGTGGTTAATTCTGAAATGATGGCCTACCCGGTTAGCAGGCTTGATGTCAGTCCGGTATCTGATGGGGCTGCCGCCCTGCTGCTTGTTTCCGAACGGGTGGCCAGGCGCCTGACCGATAAACCGGTCTGGATTGAAGGAGTGGGCTGGAGCCTGGATACAGCTTACTGGGCGACAAGAGATCTCTACTATCCGCGCTATACCGATACAGCCGCCCGCATGGCTTATGAAATGGCAGGGATCAGGGAACCGGACAAAGAAATTCATATAGCGGAACCCTACGATCCTTTTGGCTATAAGGCTCTTCACCACATGGAAGGACTGCAGCTTTCACCCCGCGGCAAAACAGTGCAGCTTTTACACGACGGCCACTTCGATATTGACGGCAATTTGCCGATGTGCCCGTCGGGAGGCTTACTCGGGGTAGGAAACCCGATCGCCGCTGCCGGTACTATGAAAGTCTGCGAGCTGTTCTGGCAGCTGCGCGGCGAAGCGGACGGGCGCCAGGTGCCGGGTAACCCACGCCTGGGGGTAGCCCAGTCATGGGGTGACTTAATGCAGGTCAGTTCTGTGGTGGTCACGGGCATTTAAAAATATTTATTTCAGCAGGTTACTAAGGAGGGTTTTTTGATGGAGGACAAAATCAAGGTAGCCGGAGGCACCGGCCTTTCGGCGCAAGATATAAGCTCAGGAAAGATATTTCTCACTGAAGACAGCCTGGATTGCACCTATGCCTGGGATACGGGCGTGGCTGTTAACCGCTACCTGGAAGAATTGAAAAAAGGGAAAATTATCGCTACCAGATGCCGGAAGTGCAAACGGATCATGTTACCGCCCCGCCTTTTTTGCGAGCTGTGCTTTATTCCATGCCCTGATTGGCAGTATGTTCAGGATAGCGGCATTGTGAACACTTATTCAATCTGTTACGTCCACTGGGATGCCAGCCGCATCGGTAAAGATGAAAAACCGCACCTTCCGGCAGTCATTGAGATTGACGGCGCTGCGCCGGGTATGGGGATCATGCACATTTTAGGTGAAGTAGAGCCGCAGGAGATCAAGATCGGGATGCGGGTGAAAGCGGTCTGGAAACCGGAAGCTGAGCGGAGTGGATCAATTACTGATATTAAGTATTTTAAACCTTGTTAAGGAGGGTTGACCATGGCTATAATGGAACGTAACAGCAGAAATATCGACAACCGTTATTGGAATCCCGGTTTTAAAGCTTTTCCGGTTAAAAATGTATATACCGCAGGAGCAGCAGGGCAGCGTTTTTTTGAAGAAATTAAAAATAACAGCAAAATTTTAGGATCCAGGTGTGAAAAATGTGAACTGACCTATGTTCCCGCCCGTATATATTGCGAACGGTGTTTTAACCGCCTGGAAGAAAAGAACTGGATTGATGTCGGCACTGAAGGCACAATCTATTCTTATACCCTTTTATTCCAGACCCAAAACGGCGAGCCCAGGGAAAACCCGGCGGTGATGGTTGCAGTAAGAATAGCCGACGGCCTTCTTATTCACCGCCTCGGTGAATTCAGTGCAGCTGACTTAGAAATAGACAAACCGGTTAAAGCCAAGTTTAAACCAAAAGAAAAAAGAAAAGGTTGTATTGAAGATATTGATTATTTTAAGCCAATTAAATGACATTTGTTCGCCCGGTTTATTATAAAAACCCCGGTGGCATTTAGCAGCCGGGGTTTCAATTTCAGTTAAGTAGCAGGAAATGTTTACCTTTCACTTTCGGCAAGACGGTTATGATTGCTGCTGCTTTTGCTCCTGTTGTTATCTTTCCCGGGTGACATATGTTTTATGATTTTGTTTACTTCAAAAGCAATAATCAAAACACCGGGAATAAAGATCAGAAGAATCAATCCCTGGCTGGTTTGAACAAAGTCCAGCGGGTAACCGGCGTAAGGCACAGAACCGGTCACTTTACCAACTACATTATCGGAAGGAACCGGACTGATATCGGCGGTGTTGCCTGCGTCCCCGCGGGTAACAAAACCCAGGTCGTTATCTTTTTTGACCTCGACTAGACGCTGGGTCGCAAGGGCACTGGGATCATCAGGGCTTTGAAAAGTAATAATGTCACCAACGGCCAGTTCTTGAGGTTCGATTTCGCTGACAAAAGCTAAACTTCCGGCCCTAATTTCCGGGCTCATATCATCGCTTAATACAATATATATTTGATACCCTGCAATTTGAGGGGCCCCGCCGGTTATTCTGCTTTGAATCAGAAAGAATGACAAGCCGGCCATTACAAGCAGAATTACCACAAAAAGTATATTCCCAAATATAGAAAAAAATCCTTTATGCCTGCTCCTTACCTTTTTTTGCTTTTTCGATCGGGCTATTTCTTCCTGCGCTTGCGGTTCATTTTCCTCCATGCCCTTATCGCCGGATTTATCTTCAGGTTTGGTTTGCTCTAAAATGTCATCTTCAACCTCGTTCTCTCCATACAAAAAATCATCTGCTGACTTGCCAGGCAAAGATGATCTTCTCTGAATTTCAGGATGGTTTACCCCTCCACCCGGCAGTATTTGCTCGTCCTGATCATCATCCCGGGCTTCTACTTCATCGAAATCAAGATTAAACCATTCTTTTGGACCCTGGGTATCAAGGACTGGCTCGGCCTGTTCGGAATCACCTTCTTCCCCCTGCTCCCCACCAGCCTCATCTTCAAAAAGATCGTCAAAAAACTTCTTATCCTCAGCCAGCGGAAGCACGGGCCTTGAACTGTCCGACGGTTTGGTTTGCCCCAGGAACTCGTCAGCGGGCCTGACAACGTCAGGGGCCGGTTCCTCGGGCATAATCTTTTCAATTGGTTCGGCTTCCTGATCGATCTGGTCACGATCCCCTTCAGCCCCTGGAGAAGTGGCAAAAATGCTGTCTACATCCTCAAACAGTTTGGACAGGTCCCCTTCATCTTGCCCTTTAGCGTCTCCAACACCATTTAATCTGCCGGTTTCGGCAGAAGCTGGCTTGAAATCAAAGTGATCTTTCGCAGATTCTTCTGAAGGGGCTTTGATTTCCTCAAAATAGCTTTCAGAGGAGGGGTGACCTGCTTCGGAATATTTATCGTCTTTGCTCTCTTTTTTTTTATCTACAGGGGTGACTTTTTCAACAAACTGTTTTTTTTTCATGAATGCAATCTGAACCCGGGCTAAAAAATCTTCTTTTTGAATCGGTTTAACCATATAATCATCTATTCCACCAAGCTCTATCGCCTCATAAAGCCTGTCATAGTAATCGGGATTAATTAAAGCCATAACATGGGCCTCTTTTTCTTTTAAACGCAGCCCGTCAAGTAAATTGGCCAAATCCCCCTTTACTAAATCAAAATCGATAACCACTATGGCGGGAGATAATTTCTCGGCAATTTTTAACAGCGTTTCTTCGGAGTAACAATTTACAATATCCGTATCCCCCGGGGTCTGTCCAATCATTTCTTCTAATTCAGGAAAGGCCATGAAGTTGGGATCAACCAGAAGCAGGTACATTTTATCACTCCCTTAAATAAACGAAACAATTTATTCTATTATAACAGAAACTATTCATAAAATTCTACTTTTCTATCATTAACTTCGCCCAAACCGGGCAAAAAGGGTGTGAATGTCATTTTAGAGGCCTATTTTGGAAAAAGGATTCAGAAGCGGTGCTAGTCTAAATTTTCCTCAGCCCGGCGGACGTTTACAAGATGCTCTTGATAGGTATGGGAAAAATAGTGTTCTCCGCTGTCGTCATACTTGTAATTGTAATAATAGTAATCTGTATCTTCGGGATAAAGGGCGGCTTTTAAGGACGCTTCACCAGGAGCTGCAATCGGTCCCGGTGGCAAACCTTCGTTCTGGTAGGTATTATAGGGAGAGTCGACTTCCAGATCATCGTAAGTAAGAAACTCTTTGCTTTCACCTAATATATATTGGATTGTGGCATCAATTTGTAAAAGTTGTTCCCTTTCCAGGCGATTGTAAATCACTCCGGAAATTAGGGCCCGCTCATGATCGACCCGGGCCTCTCTTTCGATAAGGGAAGCAATAGTCATTATTTCATGCAGTGAAAGCCCAATATCTTCCATCCGCTGCCGGTATTCATCGTTGATAATCCGATCGGTGCGGCGCAGCATCATTTTAACGATCTCTTCCAGATTGGCGTCAGTGTATACTTCATAGGTATCGGGAAAAAGATAGCCTTCCAGCAGGTATTCCAGGTCTGTGGCATTAATATCTTCTAAAAATGGAAATTCTTCTTTAAGATCAGACGGTGGATCTGCTGCTATTTCAAGGAACTTATTGCGTTCTCCCAGGTTGTTATCCTGAAGTCTGTCTGCGATTTCTTCAATCCTGTAACCTTCCGGAATAGTAAACCAAATTGTCTCATAATAGACGTCGCCGGCCTGGATCTTAGCCGTTATTTCCTCTATATTCATGGCGGGGTTCAGTTTATACTGCCCGGCTATAAAGCCCTGAGCCAGGTTATGGCGGTGCACATAGATCCGAAAAACCAGTTCATCATGAATCAAACCCTGCTCATAAAGGATAGCGGCAATAAACTCGGTATTGGAGCCGGATGGAATATCAACTACTGTATATTCTTCAGTCGCCTCAGGATCGACCGGTTCCAGCATCTGGTTATAGTAATAATAGGTTCCCGCTGCTGCAGCAGCCAGCAGGACCAATATGACCAGCAAACCTATAAAAATCCGCCTCCACACTATCCGGTCACCGTCTTTCTGGATTAAGTTGCTTTATAAAGTTATGATAAACCATTATCTTCCATATCTTCAAAACTGCGAATTCGCTCTTCCCATAACGAAGCCACTTTGTCCCATTCAGCTTCATCCTCGACTTCAATGAGCGAATCTTCTTCTTCACCGGGCTCGATCCGGAAAATGTAGGCATCATCTTCAAAGTCAATATAGTCATCATCTTCCTCGTGATAGAGGACCGGAACCAAAATTGCATAATCATACAAATCCACCTGAAAACGATCAATCAGGGCAAATTCATGTTCCGTACCTTCATCATCAACCAGGATTAGGATATCCGTTCTTTCTTCACCGTTGTCTCCCATCATTATACACCTCTTTTCAATCTTTTTGCCATTTCCGCCGTTAATATACATTATTCTACTGGGAAGCCAGGTATTTTTCGAGAATTATGACCGCGGCCAGCTTGTCTTTTATCTCGCGGCGTTTTTTTCGCCTCATACCCACGGAAATAAGCGTTTTTTCAGCGCTGACTGTAGTCAGCCTTTCATCAATCATTTCAACCGGAAGGCCAACCATACTGCTCAGCTTTTCTGCAAACCAGATGGCATGTTCCGAGGCCGGCCCTTTTGTTCCGTTCATATTAAGCGGATTCCCAACCACTATTTTTTCGACCCCGTACTGGCGGCAGATCTTTTCAATTTCTTCAAAGGCAGTCTCTGGTTCACTATATGGTATGACATCAATCCCCTGTGCAGTAATGCCCAGGGGATCGGTTATAGCAACACCGATACGTTTTTCACCGGGATCCAGACCAAGAATACGCAAATTTAAAGATTCAATCCCTGCTATAGTTTGTTTTTTTCAGCCAGTTCCAAATAAGTCCCGACCATTTCCTCAAGCAGTTCGTCCCGCTCAATCTGCCTGATCAGGCTGCGGGCGTTATGATGGCTGGTAATATAAGCAGGGTCACCGGAAAGCAGGTAACCAACCAGTTGGTTTAGCGGGTTATAACCCTTTTCTTTTAAAGCCTGGTACACTGTGGTCAGGATTTTTCTGGCTTTGTTATCGTCTTCTTCACCGTCAACTCTAAACAGGACGGTTTCTTCATGGTTATTATTATCAGGCACGATTCGCTTCCCTCCCGGTATTATTTTATTATAACCGGCCTACAGCTTTGAGCTGTTCGCGGATCAGTTCTTCCACGGAATCCAACGCAGCAGGAAGGGCGGCCGGATCCTTGCCGCCTGCCTGGGCCAGTTCAGGCTTGCCGCCGCCCCCTCCGCCTACTCGGCGGGCGACCTCCTTCAACAACAGATCGACCTTTATGCCATGGGTGACCAGGTCAGGGGTCGCAGATCCAACCAGGATCACCTTCCCATCGCTGACGGCACCCAAAACTACTACTATGGAGGATAGGTTGTTTTTTACTTCATCCATAACTATGCGCAGAGATTCCTGGTTTTCTGCAGTAACCTGGGCGCTGAGTACTTTAATGCCCTCGACATCTTTCACTTCCGAAAGCAAACTTTTAACTTCACTGGCGGCAAGGCGTTGTTTCATTTCCTGATTTGCTTTCTGAAGGGCCTTATAATCCTTCATGTGTTCATCAAATTTATGATCCAGACGGCTCTCAGTCGTATTAAGGGAAACGGCAATTTTTCCAATCAGGCGATCCCGCCCTACTGTTTGTCGATAAGAATTTAATCCGGCGATTGCTTCGATCCGGCGCAGTCCCGAGCCGATACCTTCCTCGGCAACTATTTTAAAGAGTCCGATCTCACCGCTGGCCGAAACATGGGTACCCCCGCAAAGCTCGCGGGTGTAATTTCCGGCCGAAACCATCCGAACGGCATCTTCTTCATATTTTTCAGTGAAAATAGCTGTTGCACCCAACTGCTGGGCTTCTTCTAAAGTGGTCATTTCAACCCGGACCGACACATTGGCCAGGATCATTTTATTCACTTCTTCTTCAATGGCCTCCAATTCGGCCGCAGTCAGGGCGGAAAAATGATTGAAGTCAAAGCGCAGGCGATCCGGAGCTACCAGGGAACCAGCCTGGTTTACGTGGTTACCAACGGTATTGCGCAGGGCGCGGTGGAGCAGGTGGGTTGAGGTATGGCTGCGGCAAATTCCCTGTCTGCGACCGCCATCCACCCTGGCGGTCACTGTTTCTTCTACAGATATAGTCCCTTCTTCCACTACTCCCTGGTGAATAATTTGGCCCCAGGGAGAGAAAATGGTATTATCTATCCTGATCCGCCCGTCGGGTGCGTCAATATAACCGGTATCGCCAATCTGGCCCCCTGCTTCTGCATAAAACGGCGTATGATCAAGCAAAACCTCAACTTTTTGATCCTTTTTTAATTCCGAGCGGGTTTCCCCATTTGCCAGGGCCAGGATCAATGTTGCTTCCGACTCGAGGGTTTCGTAACCGGTAAATATCGTGGTCAAGTTTTCAGCTGCCCTGTACTTAACGTCATCTGCTTCACCGGTGCTGGAACGGGCGGCAGCTCGAGCCCGGGCCTGCTGCTCTTTTAAGTTTTTATCAAATCCTTCCCGATCGACGGTAATTCCCTTTTCTTCCAGTATTTCTGCCGTCAAATCCAGAGGAAAACCGTAAGTATCATAGAGCTTAAAAGCAAGTTCTCCCGGCAAGACCCTTTCGCCTTTATCCCGGATTATTTCTATATAATCATCCAGGATATCTGTTCCCTGGGTCAGGGTTTCCTGGAAACGCTGTTCTTCCAGACGGGTGATTTGTTGAATATAATCAAGGCGCTCTATCAGTTCCGGATAAGTTGGCCCCATGATATCAGCAATCAAGGGAACAGCCTCGGTTATGAAATTACCTTCCATCCCCAACAGTTTTCCAAACCGGACTGCCCGGCGGAGGAGGCGCCTTAAAACATAACCACGCCCTTCGTTGGAAGGAGTAACCCCGTCTCCAACCATGAAAGCAATGCCCCGGCTGTGCTCGGTAACAATCCGCAGAGAAACTTCCTGGTCAAGGCGGGAAGAGTCAGCCAGGCTCACAAAATGGTCATATACCGGCTTTACCATGTCTATGTCATAAAGGGAATAGACTCCCTGCAGAGCCATGGCCAGCCTTTCCAGTCCCGCCCCGGTATCGATATTTTTTTGTTTTAGTTCAATCAGCTCCCCGGAAGCTTCGCGGCTGAATTGAGTAAAAACCAGGTTCCATATTTCCAGGTAGCGATCGCAGTCGCAACCTACACCGCAATCAGGCCGATCGCAACCGGCTTCTTCCCCCATGTCATAATAGATTTCTGAGCAGGGGCCGCAGGGGCCAAGGCCAATCTCCCAAAAATTGTCCTCTTTGCCCATACGCTTAATCCGATCGGCCGGTATCCCGATATTTTCATTCCATATTTTGAACGCTTCTTCGTCTTCATGATAAACACTGATCCACAGGCGGTCTTCAGGCAGGCGGTAACCATTTAAAACCAGGTCCCAGGCCCAGGCAATAGCCTCTTCCTTGAAATAATCGCCGAATGAAAAGTTTCCCAGCATTTCAAAAAAAGTGGCATGACGACCGGTATGGCCGACACGGTCGATGTCAGGGGTGCGCACACATTTCTGGCAGGTGGCAACCCGCAGATGAGGCGGTTTCTTTTCCCCTGTAAAAAAGGGCTTTAGCGGAGCCATCCCAGCACCAATTAACAAAAGTGTCGGGTCGGCCTGTGGGATTAGTGAAAAACTGGGCATAATCAGGTGATCTTTTGAGCTAAAATAATCCAAAAACAGATCGCGAATTGTGCTGGACTGCATCCTTTAACCTCCCTTATGAATTAACGCAATTATATCTTTTTTTAAGAAGCAATGTCAACAAAGACAGGCCCAATAAAGGCCGGAATTATGGACCGGAATCGGTTTAGGATTTGCGCCATGAACCACGGCCCCGACAAACAGATATGAAGCTCTCCAGCAGGTTTTTGCTCAACCTTGCCGGCACCTTAAGCTTTAAAGTCACCGAATCGGTATAAGCGGTGTTAATAATTGTGCCTTCCAGAGTTTCAATTAACCTGGTGACCGGACCCAACTCATCATAATTAAGTTCGAGATAATAAGTATCCTCCTGCTCTTTCTTTTCATATCCTGCTTTTTCAAGAGGTAATCGGGCACAGTCCCGGTAGGCCCTGGCCAGGCCGCCAATACCGAGTTTGGTTCCCCCAAAATAACGGGTTCCGATTACAACAGCATCTGAAATATTTTTGCCCTGCATAACCTGGAGCATGGGCGCTCCAGCAGAACCGCTCGGTTCATGATCATCAGAGGTGCGTTCGATCAGGGCTTTGCCGGTTCCAATCCGGCAGGCGTAAGCATGATGAGAAGCATCGGAAAATTCTTCTTTTGTAGCGGAAAGAACTTTTCGAAAAGCTTCCTCCGTGGAAGCAGGGACCAGTGTTCCAATAAAACGCGAGCCCTGCACGGTAAAACGACAGCGAAACTTCCTGGTTGGGGTTAAATAAACCCCTTTTTCCGGCGTGGCATCCATTAGGCACCTCCTAATCCGTCCCGATCTATTCTTACTGCCTTTCAGGGTCGGTCTTTTTTTGCTTCTCCCGGTCATTCTGATCAGATTTTAGTTTATCCAGGTCCTCCTTGATTTTTTTTTCGCGTCCCTGTTCAGTAGGGCGGTAGAACTTTTTGCCGGCCAGGCCGGGCGGCAGGTAATCTTGTTTTACATAATGACCGGGGTAATGATGCGGATAGCGGTAACCCTGACCGTGCCCCAGGCGTTCGGCGCCGCGGTAACTGCTGTCTTTAAGGTGGCGGGGCACCGGCTGGTTTTCTTCTTCTTCAACCATTTGCATCGCTTTATTTATACCCAGGTAAGAAGCATTGCTTTTCGGGGCCCCGGCCAGGTAAACAGCAGCCTGGGCCAGTGGTATTTTACCCTCAGGCAGACCGATCATTTGGACGGCCTGGGCTGCTGAAACAGCCAGGGTAAGGGCATGCGGATCGGCATTGCCTATGTCTTCAGAGGCGCTGATCATCAGGCGCCGGGCTATAAAAAGCGGATCCTCCCCGCCCTTGATCATCCTGGCCATCCAGTAAAGGGCGGCATCCGGGTCTGAACCGCGAATCGATTTAATCAGAGCCGAAGCCATGTCATAGTGGCTGTCACCCTGCCGGTCATAGGAAAGTAGCCTTTTTTGCATGGCTTCTGCGGCTTTTTCCCCTGTGATCTTGATTCTGTCTTCTGTTCCTTCAGAGGACATTATGGCCAATTCCAGGGCATTGAGAGCAACCCTGGCATCACCATTGGCCTTGTTGGCCAGATACTCCAGGGCCTCAGAATCAACCTCGATGGGAAGCTGGCCCAAACCTCGCGCCCTGTCATTAAGAGCCTCTTCGAGCAAAAGGACAAGATCAGCCTTTTCTAAAGACTCAAAAACATAAAGCCTTGTCCTTGACAGAAGGGGCCCGGTTAAATAAAAGAAGGGATTTTCGGTAGTTGCTCCGATGAATATTATAGTGCCCTGTTCGACGGCCGCTAGGAGGACATCTTGCTGGGCCTTGTTAAAGCGGTGGATTTCGTCGATAAATAATATCGTGCGCCGGTTATAGAGGGACCAGTTTTCACCGGCCTGTTCAATCACTTCCCGGACCTCTTTTACCCCCGAAGCTACGGCATTAAGCTGTATAAAATCAGCTTTGCTCCCGGCGGCAATAATCCTGGCCAGGCTTGTTTTTCCCGTCCCCGGAGGGCCATAAAATATTAATGATACCAGTTTATCTGTCGTTATGATTGTATGAAGGGGTTTCCCCTCTTCAAGGATCTGCCTTTGACCAATAAATTGATCCAGCCTTTCAGGACGCATACGCCTGGCCAGAGGGCCCTCTTCTTTTATTTTTTTCTCAAGACCCAGGCTTATTAAATCCATTATCTGATTCACCTGCTTCCGGAATGATCTTTTTAACAAGACACTCCTTCCCCACACCAGCCCGGTGCCTGAAAGGAGTGCTTCTTAAAATAGAATGATCAGGCCTTAGTTTTCCTCTTCCTCGTCTTCAATAACCCTGTCAATAGCCGCCCTGGCAAACTTCAGGTTCATATTCTCTGCCACGCGCAAAGCAATAGCATTTTCGTCAATCTCCTTAATCAGACCGTAAATACCTCCAATGGTTACCACCCGGTCACCTTTTTTCAGGTTGCTCAGCATTTCCTTGCGATTTTTTTGCTGCTTTTTTTGAGGGCGGATCAACAAAAAGTAGAAAACGACAAATAAGAGAATCAGGGGTACAAAGGGGCCGATAGTTTCGAAATTCATTATTACATACCTCCATACATTTTATTTAGTTTGAAATTCATTTTTGCATAATACTGCTCAAACCGATCTTCAGCCAGGGCTGTTCTGATCTCCTTCATTAAACCGCTGATATAATACAAATTATGATATGTGGTCAACCTTAATCCTAAGATTTCGCCGGCATTAAGCAGATGCCTTATATAAGCCCGGCTATAATTAACGCACACGTAACAGCTGCAATCATGATCAAGCGGCGATAAATCAGCCGCATAAACGCTGTTGCGGATGGAAAGATAGCCCCCGGATGTCATAACCCTCCCGTTCCTGGCAATGCGGGTCGGCAGGACGCAGTCAAACAAGTCAATTCCCCATTTAACTCCTTCCAATAGTGCATCTGGGGATCCAACTCCCATCAGGTAGCGGACTTTAGCGGCCGGAAGCTCCGGAACAGTACTTTGCAAAGTAGAGTACATTAAGTCTTTTGGTTCCCCTACACTCAATCCCCCAATGGCATAACCTGGAAAATCCATTTCCACCAGTTCCCTGGCAGACTGGCGGCGCAACTCTTCATAGATCCCGCCCTGGACTATGGCAAACAGAGCTTGATCTTGTCTTAAGTGAGATTTTTTGCAGCGTTCCGCCCACAAGCTCGTTCTCTCAACCGCTGCTTTTACTTCTTCATATTGAGCCGGGTACGGGGGACACTGATCAAGGACCATGGCTATATCGGCGCCAATTACATTCTGCAGCCGGGTAACCCTTTCCGGAGTCAGAAAGTGCATTCTTCCATCGATATGGGAAGTGAATGTTACCCCGTACTGATCGATTTTTCGTAATCTGCCCAGGCTGAATATCTGAAAACCGCCGCTGTCTGTAAGAAGCGCCCCGGACCAGTTCATGAAACCGTGCAGCCCTCCGTGACGGGCTATAATTTCCATCCCGGGCCGCAAAAATAAATGGTAGCAGTTGCCCAGGATCAGTCCTGTCTCCATTTCTTCCAAATCGTGGGCAGCCATAGTCTTTACAGTACCCTGTGTCCCCACCGGCATAAATGCCGGCGTCTCAATAACGCCATGCCCCGTTTCAAGCTTGCCAAGCCTCGCTGCTGTTTTCGGGCATTTACGCTTCATTGAAAAGTGAACTGGCATCTTCTTCATCCATTCTAAAGATTATCTGAACCGGCTTTAAGTGTCAATTATACCTTGTCTGTAATTTAGATAACCAGGATTTCGGAGGCGCTTAAAGAATGAGCATGCAATCGCCGAAGCTGTAAAAACGGTACCTGTTTTCTACGGCCTCCCGGTAAGCATTCATAATCCGTTCATAACCCCCAAAAGCGCTAATAAGCATTAACAGGGTTGACCTTGGGAGATGGAAATTGGTTAAGAGGGCCCCAACCAGGCGAAACTGGTAGCCGGGATAGATAAATAAATCGGTCCAACCGTTTTGGGCTGTTATAAAGCCATTTTTGTCAGCCACGGTTTCTAAAACCCGGCAAACTGTAGTTCCTACAGCGATAACCCGGCGGCGCTCTTTATGAGCCCTGTTTATTGTTTCTGCGGTATCATTATTTATCATGTAGTATTCTGAATGCATCTTATGTTCCCTGATATCTTCCGCTTTAACCGGTTGAAAGGTGCCGGGCCCAATATGCAGGGTTATAAAAGTAGATTCCACCCCTTCATCTTCCAGAGCTTTGAAAATACGGTCGGTAAAATGAAAACCGGCTGTCGGCGCAGCCGCCGAACCCTCTTTTTTGGCATATATGGTTTGGTACTGGCCGGGGTAATCAACCTCTTTTTTTATATAGGGTGGCAGGGGAACTTTGCCCAATTCCGGCAGGAGCTCCTCAATAGGGCGGGGAGCGGAAAAACTAATTACCCGCAGTTCCTTTTCGGTATAACCTTCAATCCTGGCTTCTACTCCCTTGTCGAAAAGCACCCTGGCTCCGGGTTTTAATTTTTTGCCAGGCTTTACCATAGCTACCCACTTTTCAAGATCTTGTTTATGGAGAAGCAGTATTTCTGCAGAGGCTGTCCTGCCTTCTATCTGACCGATCAAACGGGCCGGAATAACCTTGGTATCGTTGAGAACAAGCAGATCACCCGGTTTGAGGTAAGCGGGCAGCCGTTCAAAGATGCTGTGTTCAATATTTCCATCGGCACGTTTTAAAACCAGCATTCGTGATTGATCTCGAATTTCCAGAGGCTTCTGGGCAATCAGTTCTTGCGGCAGATGGTATTCATAGTGGCTTAATCTGCATCTATCCAAAAAGACACCTACTTTTCTTTTCAAGGAGAATGCCTACGGCAAGACACATTGAAGGCTTACCTTCTCAAAAAATTGACCAGCAATGTTAATACTATACTAATGATAATCATGGTCACCAGCGGAAAATAAAAGGTGAAGTTTTCTCTTTGAATAAATATATCGCCCGGCAGACGTCCCAGGCCCAGTCTGCCAAAAATCAGGAATAGCAGCCCCGCAAAAGCGATTAAACCACCGCCGATCAACAGTAATCTACCAAATGTTTCAAAGTTTGGCATTTAAAACACTCCTGTGTATTACAGGCTCGGCTCCTGTCTTAAAAGTTAAATTTATCTTAAAATGATTTGTGCTGCTTACCAGAGTTTTTGCTGCGGTTCTTCTCTGGGGGGCAGTTTAAGGTAAGCATAGGTCTCATTTGTGACCATCCGGCCCCTGGCTGTCCTTTTTAAAAGGCCGAGTTGCATTAAGTAAGGTTCATAAACATCTTCCAGGGTTTCCGGTTCTTCACTGATGCAGGCTGCCAGGGTGTCAAGCCCGACCGGACCACCTTCAAATTTTTCCACCAGGGCCAGCAGTAAACGGCGGTCTATTTCATCGAGGCCTTTATGATCAAGCTGAAGCATCAGGAGGGCTTCTTTGGCCACCGCAGCAGTAATAATGTTATCAGCCTTGACCTGGGCATAATCTCGGACTCTTTTCAGGAGGCGATTGGCTACCCGCGGCGTTCCCCTTGAGGCCCTGGCAATAATCGCCGCGCCTTCTCTTTCAGCCTTCACATTGAGTATACCGGCCGAGCGCATGATAATCTGTTCTAATTCTTCGGGTGTATAAAATTCAAGGCGATCAACGACTCCAAAACGATCCCGCAGTGGAGAAGTCAGGAGTCCGGCCCGCACAGTAGCCCCAATCATGGTAAAAGGCGCCAATTCAAGACGCAGAGAACGGGCTCCCGGGCCCTTGCCTATAATTATATCCAGGGCATTGTCTTCCATGGCCGGGTAGAGTATTTCTTCTACCGAACGGTTCAGGCGGTGAATTTCATCGATGAAAAGAACATCACCTTGGCCAAGGTTGGTTAAGAGCGCCGCCAGGTCGCCTGGGCGTTCGATTGCCGGACCCGAAGTCACCCTAATACTTACACCCAATTCCCAGGCTATTATATGGGCCAGGGTCGTTTTCCCCAATCCGGGAGGGCCGTAAAGAAGGACATGATCCAGGGCTTCATTTCTTTCCTGGGCGGCCCTGACATAGATGGCCAATTTTTCTTTTATCTTCTCCTGGCCCACATATTCTTTAAAACTTCTCGGTCTGAGACCTGCCTCAAGTTGAGGGTCATCTTCAGTTTGGCGCTGTGCAGATACGATCCTTTCTTCCATCAGCTGCTCCTTTCGATGAAACAACCTTAATGACCGGCCATGCTCTTTAAGGCCAGCTTAAGCAGTTCTTCCCGGGAAGCATTTTTGTTCTGACCGACCACTTTATGAACCGCCTCGGCAGCTTCTGTCCCGGAATAACCGAGGGCATATAAAGCTTCTGTTATATCATCGGCTATCGAACTGCCGGTGAGCGAAACCGGTCCTGCTGCAACTTCTTCTGCCGACATGACTTTAGGCAGTTTTTCTTTTAGTTCGAAAACCAAACGCTGTGCGGCTTTGCGCCCGACTCCGTGAGCTCTGCAAAGCTGGGCAATATTTTCTTCCAGCACGGCAATGTATAACTCTGAAACAGTAAAAATGGCCAGCAATGACAAAGCCAGCCTGGGGCCGTAGCCGCTCACCGTAAGCATCAAATTAAAAAGTTTACGCTCTTCCGCCGCTTGAAAGCCATAGATATATATTTCTTCTTCCTTGACCATAACCCTGGTATAAAAAGTTACTTCCTGGCCGATATTTGCCTGCAATTCACTGTTTTCAGCAGGAGGTGTCTCTATTGAAAATCCGACCCCGCCAATTTCCAGGACCACCTTTCCCGGGGCTACGGCACTGAGGCGACCGGTTAAATAGTCGATCACTTAAGGCTTTCCTCCTTTTAAGGCTTCCCGAAACCGGCGGTTCTGCAGATGGCAGAGGGCTACAGCCAGGGCATCCGCTTCATCATCAACCCTGGGAAATATAGAAAGTTTTAAGAGCATCTGGACCATCTTTTGAACCTGAATTTTCTCTGCTTTGCCGTAACCGGCAACAGCCTGCTTCACCTGCAAAGGGGTATATTCAAAAAGATCAATGTTGCACCTGGCAGCTGCAAGTATGATAACCCCCCGCGCTTCTCCCACCTGGAATGCTGTCCGCACATTTTTGCTGAAAAACAATTTTTCTACTGCCAGGGCCTGCGGAGAGTAGAGAGTCACCAATTCGAAAATGAAATCGTATATCTCATTTAATCTTGAGGCGGTATCCTGCTCTTTTTTAGTCCTTATACATCCTGAATCAAGGCAGAAAAAATTGCTGCCGCTCTCCTCGATTATCCCGTATCCGGTTATTGCCACCCCGGGATCGATTCCGATTACCCGCATTAATCCACCTGTGCCTTTTTTTAATCTATGGTCCGAGCAGCAAATTAATAGGCCCGGTTTTATTGCTTGAGCAGCAGCTCATCGGGAATGTCAAAGTTGGCATAGACATTTTGGACATCATCATGATCGTCTAAGGCTTCCATCAAGTTGAGAATCCGGTCTGCCGCCTCCGGCTCGGTCACCTTGATTGAAGTGCTGGGAAGCATGGTTACTTCCGAAGACTCAATAGGTATAGCCTGTTCCTGAAGATTATTCTTAACTGCCTCGAAGTTATTCAAAGCGGTCGTTATGCTGAAGGTGCCGTCATCTTCAAGATCTATATCTTCAGCCCCGGCCTCAAGAGCAGTCAGCATCAGCTCATCCTCATCCATATTAAGTTCATCCTGGTTGACCGTCAGGTATCCTTTGCGATTAAACATCCATGCGACACATCCTGATTCACCCAGGCTTCCACCGTATCGGGAAAATATATGCCTTATTTCAGCAACTGTGCGGTTGCGGTTGTCGGTCATCACTTCCAGCAGGATAGCTACTCCTCCGACGGCATATCCTTCATAATTTGCATATTCATAGCTCGATCCTTCCTGGTTCCCGGTCCCTCTTTGAATAGCCCGCTGGATGTTATCATTGGGCATGTTGTTATCTCTTGCTTTTTGGACTGCCAGGCGGAGGGCAAAATTAGCGTCGATATCGTCTCCCCCTTCACGGGCCGCCACGGTTATTTCCCGGGCCAGCTTGGTGAATATTTTCCCCTTCTGAGCATCAGCCCTGGCCTTTCGGTGTTTGGTATTGGCCCACTTTGAATGACCGGCCATTAGCAACCCTCCTTTTTCTATGCTTTTGGTGTCTTTTCAATAACTATTTAAAAATATAACGGCGTTTTTCCAGGAACAGCAAAAGAGGCAGACCAAGACCATAACAGGCTATCACCTGGCCAATACCTACCCACATTGCGGTCAGATAAAACGGCATTTCCAGCACGATAGAGAGAATTTTACCGACTATTATGGCATTAATAATTACCGGAGGCAGCGGCACCAGGTACTTATGCTCGATCTTTGTCACCAGGTAGGCAGCAATTAATGTGGCCAGGCTGCCGAAAACTATATCCAGCATACCATGTCCGCCAAAAATATTGGCAATCATACAGCCCACAAATAATCCCGGTACGGCCGCGCCGGTAAAGTAAGGCAAAACCATCAACATTTCCGAAACGCGGACCTGGATCATCCCATAACTGATCGGGGCAAATATTAAAGTCAATACGACATAGATAGCGCCGATCATGGCCGCCCTTACCCAGTAATTGAGGCGATCCCCATTTGCTGTAAACATTATCTGAGTCCTTGTTTTTTTATTAAGCAGGGTATCTGCGACCTGCTTGTTCTATTATAAGTTGATCTTGTAAAAAATGAAAGATGGGGCGGTAAAAAAAAGGGTCCACAGAATAGGTTAAGCTATGATATTATGCCTACTCAGAATAAAATCCCTTAGCATAACAGCCGCCCCACCCAAAACCCTGGTTCGATGGTAAACAAGGTGAAGCTGACGCTTAAGATCAAGGTTTCGGATCGGGAAAACATCCCCTTCTTCAGCCAGGGCCAGATCCTGGATAGAAAGTTTTGAAATTACGGCGACTCCAAGCCCTGCCCTGACTGCTTGCTTGATCCCTTCTAGATTATTGAAAAAAGTTATACCCGGCAATTTTCCGATATCGAATGCGCTTTCTGAAAGCTTCCTCTCCAAAAGCTGCCGGGTGGCGGATCCTTTTTCGCGCATCAGCAAATGGTAGCTTAAAAGAAGCTCCACCGGAACGCCCTCCTCATAATCCGGCCTGGGAATCAAGCCCCGTTGAGTACAAAGGACTAATTCATCTTCCGCCAGGCCGGCATAAGTCAATCTGTCGTCCTCTTTGATCAAACCAACAAAACCCAGATCATAACTGTAATTAAGAATACCTTCCAAAACTGCGCTCGTATCAAGGACACTGATATTAAAATCGATGGCGGTTGATGTTTTTTTAAAATCTGTTAGTAAAGAAGGAAGCAGATAGGTACCGGGAACCGTACTGGCCCCGATATAGACCATGCCTGTGGCCTGCTCTCTCTGCCCAGACAATTTTTCCCGGCAGTCCTCCTGGAGTTTAATTATGGAATAGGCATAATCGAGAAAAATACGGCCGGCTTCGGTCAGGACTGGTTCGCGGGCTTTGGAACGGTCGAAAAGAATAACGCCCAGTTCTTCCTCCAGCGCCTTAATCCTGACACTGACCGAGGGCTGGCTGATAAACATTTTTTCTGCAGCTTCGGAAAAGCTTTTTAGGGAGGCTACATTAACAAAAGCCCGGATTTGTTCGAGGTCCATCTTTGCTCCTTCTTTCAAAAATTCACTCAATCAAAGCTATTATACTGATAATTTTGTAATCCGTCCATTAATGCATTTCCTTAATACCTCCGCTGCAGATTATTAGAAATCGGTATTTAAAGGGTATCCAGGCAATTTAATATAATAATGATATACCAGGTTCAGTGCCGACTAGATCAGGATACGCTGTGTTGCGTAAGTTGAATCAAAGTCTAAAGCTTATTGGTTTGACTTAACTTATGGATGTTGTAAAATATAACTTGTTATGAAAAGCCAAATTATGCTTTATTAGTTAATCACCGCAGACTGCTAAAGCCCTGGCCGGTGATGCCGGCTTGTCAGGAAGATTGGCTTTTGAAAGGTAATTTTTTTTAAACCATCGTTGAAAGGAGTTCAGATGGCTTCAAGCTGTTATATTACTTTTCCCACTACCTTTTTTGCCATACGAGCTGAAAGTATTCTAAAAAAACAACCTTATGCTTTTAAAATGGTCCCTGTTCCGCGCATCATCAGCTCCAGCTGTGGGACGGCTTTACGCTGTGGATGCGAAGATCTGGCAAGCATAAAAGAATACCTACTGCAGCACGATTTAGAACTGGAGGGTTTCTATAAGCTTGAGGAAGAAGGCCTGAAGACACCTATCGTGGTTCCTTTAGATTTAAACGGAGGGGGGAGCGGGTAAAAATGAGCAATAACTTTAACTTATATTTTGATAATGCCGCCACTTCCTGGCCAAAACCGGAAGCAGTTTACGGGGCTGCCGAAATTCAAATGCGCGAAGCCAGCGGCAATCCGGGACGTTCCGGCCATACCCGTACCCTGGAATCAGACCGTTTAATTTACCGGACCAGGGAAACACTGGGCCGGTTGTTCAATATTCCGGATCCTTCCCGGGTAGTTTTCGCCTATAACGCGACCGATGCCTTAAATATTGGCCTGAAAGGTTTCCTGGAACAGGGAACTCACGTTTTATTTACAGCCATGGAACACAATTCGGTCCTCCGCCCCCTGCAGCGCTTGCGCCGCGAGGGACTGATTACCTCCACAATGATCCCCTGTTTCAGCGATGGTTACCCCGATCTAGAGTACCTGGAATCTGCGTACCAGCCTAATACCAGCCTTCTGGTAGTCAATCACGGATCCAATGTAACAGGGTCTGTAGCCCCGTTGGATAAGATCGCTGAATCGGCCCACAATAGAGGAGTGAAAGTGCTGGTTGATGCAGCGCAAACAGCCGGTGTGATCTCTATAGACGTTCAAAAAGAGGGTATAGATATGCTTGCTTTTACAGGCCACAAGGGTTTGCTGGGTCCCACCGGCACCGGTGGTCTATATGTAGCTCCTGGTATTGATCTAAAACCGCTTCGTGAAGGCGGAACCGGGAGCCAATCGGAATCCGATACTCATCCTCAGAGCATGCCTGAAAGGCTCGAAGCGGGAACCCTAAACAGCGCCGGTTTGGCCGGTCTTTTGGAGGGCGTTAAGTTCATCCTTGAACAGACGATAGAAAATATCTGCCAGGTTGAAGAAGAACTGCGCCGTTACCTCATAGACAGCTTATTGGAGATCAAAGGTTTAAAGATCTACAATCCTGAAACTGAAGCCGGGCGATCTGTTGCTGTCGTTTCATTTACCGTTGATGGCGCCGATTGCGGTGAAATCGGTTACATCCTGGAAAGCACCTATGGTGTTCTCTGCCGGACCGGTCTCCACTGCGCCCCGCTGGCCCACCAGGCTATCGGCACTTTTCCCGAGGGTACCGTGCGCCTCAGCCCGGGATTCTTTACAAACAAAAAAGATATTGATTTTCTTGCTAAAGCCCTGAAGGAAATTGTGCAGCTTGCTTCAGGCTAAGATAAGAACCATTTATTTCTTTTAAAATCGACCCGTCAATAAAAAATGAAATTTCGGTGCCGCTTTACTGCTTTCACTGTTTTGCCAGGCCTGATACCTTGATAAAATTACAAGTGGAGGGATTTTGGATGAAAGAAATTGACTGCCGGGGTCTGAATTGCCCTGAACCTGTCCTTAAAACCAAGACCGCCCTGGAGCAGCAGCCTTCAGGGAACCTGAAAATTATCGTCGACAATCAAACCGCCCGGGATAATGTCCTGCGCTTCCTGCGCAGTAAGGGACTGGAACCTGATACCCATGAAAAAGATGGTATTTTCCATATTACTGCAGAAGAACTTGCTTTAAATTCTAAAACAGGAGTTCCCGATCCGCATAATGCTGCAACCTTGGATAAACAAGGCCGAAAAGGAAAGCCGGTGCTGTTGATTTCTACTGATCAACTCGGGGTAGGAAGCAGTGAACTGGGAAAACTTTTAATGAGGAACTTTATTTATACCCTGACCAGGCGGGATGATATGCCTTATGCCATTATCTTCATGAACGCTGGAGTAAAATTAAGTATCCTGAATTCCCCGGTCTTGCAAGAACTGAAGGAACTGGAGGAAAACGGGGTTGTTATAATGGTTTGCGGCACCTGCTTAGATTATTATCAATTAAAAGACCGGCACCAAGCCGGCCAGGTTAGCAATATGTATGATATCTCCGACCTGCTGATGCTCTCGGAGCGGGTAGTTACAATTTAATCCAATCCATTTAGCTGATCAAAAAAGATTGAGATATCAAGCTCACCGGATAACAACAGGTAAAGGCTAACCGATAAGTTAAGAACTGAAAGCCCAAAACCAAGGCTGTTCATAAAAATTCCGGCCCTGGCCATATCATCCTTCAGATTGCTGTAACTGACTATGCCCAAAACCAATCCGGCCACTGCAAGCATCAGGCCTATAAATGGAACTACCCATAGTATGAGCATCACAATACCTATTTTAACAGAATTTCTGGCCAATTACCCCAACCCGCCTTTTATTTTTGACCGTCGCCTAAAATCATATCACAGCCCGGTCATACCTTCAACTTAGATTAATTATTCAAATTGCATAACCTATACCAAAATGATATAGTGATCGAGATGCGCGCTTAAATACTTATGAGTTTTTAGCCACCGCACAACCCTGGAGAAATATTGTTGCAAAAAAATACAACAGCGGAGGCAATAAAATTGATTACAGCTTTATTGAATGGAAAAGAAATCAACAGGAACAAGGCTATAATCCTGGTATTAATTGCGGCAGTGCTCTGGAGCACCAGCGGCTTGTTTATCAAAATTATCGACCTGAATCCGTTTACCATAGCCGGTTCTAGAGGCTTTATAGCAGCCATTATGTTGCTTGCCCTGATCAACAAAAGGCTTAGCTTCAACTGGTCCCTGCCCCAGGTAGTCGGGGCATTTTGTTATGCCGG
>PWGD01000006.1 GCA_003554395.1 Syntrophomonadaceae bacterium | reverse complement strand
GTTTAGGCCGCGTTGAGCCGGAACGGGACCGGCACGAAATAGAGCTGGGCCAAAAAGTGCTTTATGAAATGGAGATCCCCGTCATGGGCATCTGCCGGGGCATCCAGCTGCTTAACATCGTGGCCGGAGGCAGCGTCTACCAGGATATCAGGTTGGACAGGGAACATTCTTTTAACCACGGTATTCTTGAAACGGCGCCAAAAGACTACCTGGCCCATGAAGTCACCATTAAACCCGGTTCCCTCCTTCACTCAATATTTAAAGAAAATAAAATCAGGGTCAACAGCTTCAACCACCAGGCAGTGAAAGAACTTGGCAAAGGATTTGAAGTGTCCATGGAAGCCGAGGATGGACTGATCGAAGGGATAGAGATGGCCGGAGAAAGATTTGTGTCAGCCGTCCAATGGCACCCGGAAATGCTGATAGATAAATACGCTTATTACCTGAGGTTTTTTGAAGCTTTCATCGAAGCTTCTGCCAGATACCGGCAGCAGCAGGGGTAGTGGCCTTAACATTTAGCGATTCGACGGAGCCATGCCCGGCAGCTGTATAATCTCTCGAAGGAGGGTGATTACAACAGAAAATTTTTTCAGGTTTAGCCGCTTGTATAACTTATTATTTCCAAAGGGGGAAACAATTGAATGACTGCTAAAAGAGTGTTTTTTGTCTTGCTTGCATTAACCCTGGTTTTTGCGCTTGGTATGATGGCGGGCTGTGAAGAGCCGGCCCCGGAAGAAGAACCGGAAGAAGAAGCAGTTGAAGAAGAACCCGAAGAAGAAGCAGTTGAAGAAGAACCCGAAGATATTGAGATTGACATCGTTGTTGGCTTTGCCGCCGGCGGCTCAAATGACCTTTCGGCCCGCTACATGGCAGAGAAATTCGCCGACTACGGCATCCAGGCCAACGTTGTTAATATGCCGGGTGGCATGGGCACTGAAGCCGCCTACCATGTATCGACCCAGTCTCCCGATTCCAACATGTTCATGTGGGCCCACCCCCTGATCATGCTATTTGAACCTGCTGCCGGCGACAGGGGCTTTACGATCCACGACTTTGATCCGGTCGCTCTCCTGGCCAGCCCCACGTTCTGCATTGGCTCGAAGGCCGGCGCTCCCTGGGAAGACATGGATGATTTAGTGCAGTATATTGAGGATAACCCCGGCGAAGTCACCCTCGGAGGACAGGGCGAAGGCAATATGATGCACTTTATCGCCGAATTGATCCTTGACCCCGACGAGCTGGACTACACTTATGTCGGCCTGGAAGGCGGAGCCGATGTGGCTTTGAACCTGACCGGCGGACACGTTGATGTCGGGCACCTAAGCCTGGCGGCAGCCCGTCCCCTGCACCAGGACGGCGACCTGACCGTACTGGTTAACACCCAGATCCTGGTGGAAAGAGATCCCCTGATGCCGGACATCCCCAACGTTATTGAGTTCGGCATCGACGCCCAGGAACCGCACCCGCTGGCCCTATGGGGACCAAAAGGCACTGATCCGGCTTTAATCACAAGAATGTCTGAAGCGATGAGCCAAATTGCTCAAGATCCCGAACTGATCGCAAACTATGAAGGCGCAGGCATGATTGCCCATTACCTGGACACTGACGATACCTGGGATTTCTTCATGGATGTTGAAGAAAACATGATTCCTCGCTTCAAGGAATGGCTGGCAGATTACGAAACCAGGTAAACAGACTGGCGATAAAAATCATAATAGTAATTACGGGGCAGACTGCTTGAAGTCTGCCCTGTCTTTTCCTAAAAGAAGGGGCTATTTTAGCTAGCACACTTAAATTTTTCGTAAGATACGCTTACAAAAAGTCTTAAATTTAAGGCAGGGGGATCGTAAATCAATAAGAATAAAAAGGCTTTTTTCATTAATTTTCAATAAAGGCAGGAATACCAGGAAATCTGGGGTATTATATAATGCATATAATAGGGGAAGAGGTGAGAATTTGATAAAAGAGGTGAATAGAAGATGATTACCTTCAGGGTTACTTTAAATGTGAAAATTGGTTTACTGATCATGATTTTAAGTGCAGCTGCTTTCATTTGGACTTATTTTATGCCCCTAAGATCAATGGAGCTGTTCATACCCCGTATTTCACTGGGGTTAATGGGGTTCGGCGGTTTTTTAATCATGTTAAAAGATTTTCTGGAAAGTGCCGAAAAAATTTTTGAACCTTCAAGAGAAAAAATTCTGCCGTACCTGATCGGTGTACCTGCTGCTATGTGGCTTTACGGCTGGTCTTTCAGAAATATTGGCCTTCTTACCTCCACATTTCTATTTTTAACTATCTGGTGGGTATCTATTTCGATCCGGGATGCTAAAAGAACAGAAACTATGCAATCTGTAACCCCCAAAATATTGAAATTAGCTGCCTTAGCTTTTTTAATAACCGCTTCTGTCCAACTACTGTTTATCGAATTGCTCAATATGTACATGCCAAGAACATTTTTACCGTAAGGGGGTGAAACTATATGTTTGATATGGATGCAATGCGAGAGGCTTTTTTTATTGTCTTTGCTTTGGATACAGTTATCTTTATCATGATAGGCGTAGTGGTCGGCATATCAGTGGGAGCGATACCAGGCCTTGCTCACAGCCTGCCCATAGCCCTGGTCCTGCCTTTTTCCTTTGTCCTGCCTATCCACCAGACCATGGGTTTATTACTCGGCACCTACAAAGGAGGCACCTACGGCGGTTCCATAACGGCAATCAGTTTTGGAACGCCAGGAACTTCCGGTGCCGCTGCCACCGTAGCAGACGGGTATGCCCTGACCAAGCTGGGTAAGGGCAAAAAAGCCCTGGAGATGGGCCTGTATGCCTCGGTGACAGGAGACGTCTTGAGTGATTTGGCCTTGATTTTCCTGGTCGTTCCCATTGGTATGATGGCCCCCAGGTTTGGCCCGGCAGAACTATCTGCCCTTTACTTCCTTGCCTTATCATTGGTCGTTGTTTTTTCCACTGAAAACCCGGGGAAAGGCATTCTATCGGCCGGAATAGGTTTTTTTCTTGCTATTATCGGGCGGGACATCCTGACCGGCGGACTGCGCTTTACATTTGGAGTCAGGTACCTGGAAGCCGGATTTCCGCTGGTCCCTCTATTAATTGGTTTTTTTGCCGTCCCGGAAATTATCAAGCAGTTCAAAGAAATAATTTCCAAACCGGAACAGTCCGGAATAGTGGGAGAGGTGGCCGAAAGAATATTAAGCTTAAAAGAAGAGGGATTAACTCTGAAAGAGTTTATAGGCTCATGGCGGGGTTTGGGGCTGGGAACTATTATCGGCACTCTCCTGGGAGCCCTGCCCGGCCCGGGAGCAACTCTGTGCTCTTATACCGCTTACAGTGTAACCAGCCAGTTCAGCAAAGATGTTAATTACGGCAAAGGGGCCCTCGAGGGGGTGGCTACCGCAGAGGCAGCCAACAACGCCACCTGCGGGGCAACTTTTATTCCCCTTTTAACCTTCGGTATTCCGGGAAGTTCCATCGCCGCTCTGCTAATGGCCGCCTTGATTATGGAAGGAGTACCTGTTGGCCCCAGGGTTGTAGTTGATCATACAGTAGTTGTCTATACCCTGTTCTTGCTGTTGTTACTGGCTAACCCCTTCAACCTGCTTTTCGGCAAGTTACTGATTCCCGTTTATTCAAAGTTAACAAAGATCCCCGCTGCCATTTTATGGCCAGTAATCGCCATTGTGCTGGTTATTGGGACCTATGCCCTTAACAACCGGCCTTTTGATATTGTAATCTGCCTAATTGCCGGCTTGATCGGCTACTTCTTTAAGTGGTTTAAACTTCCAGACGGGCCCCTGGTCTTATCTTTTTTGGTTACCCCTCTGTTTGAAGCTAACTTCAGGCAGGCATTGACTATATCAAGAGGCGACTTAACGTACTTTTTCGCCAGCGGCATATCCCAGGTCCTCTGGATAGTTACTGTGGCAACCATTATTTTGTTTGTCCGCAAAAGGAGAAAGACAGAAGGGAAAATTGCCGGGGATTAAAGGAATCATCAATGTCCGGGTTTTGCAAAGCCCAGCCGAGCCCAATTCGACCTCAATTATGGTTGATCCAAAACAGGCAGAAGTCTCTTACAAAAAAGGCTTCTGCCTTTAATTATTTCGCTATCCGATAACCCCACTATATATCCAAAAGTCTTAAAAATTATCTGAATCTGTACTAACGAATTATATTAAGAATATTTAAACTTTGATTATTTATGTGTTTTTGCAGGAATCTCAGAAGAAATATAGTAGTTATTAAATTACAAACTATAAACCACATATTAACCAAAATTTCAACCAATATAGTCACCTGGAAACTTCAACCCATTTCCAAATAGTGAGGTGATGTGACACCAAGAAGATAAAGGCTTTTTTTGCTATTCTATACCAAATCGAAGCATCAACTTCATTAAGGGGGATTTTAACAAGTGAACACAAGGAAAACATTAGTTTTATTATTTTCAATAGTATTTTTGCTTTCTATGTCGGCCCTGATTGGTTGCGAAGAAGCAGAAGAAATAATCGAAGAGGAACCTGAAGAAGAGGTGGATGAGCCGGAAGAAGAAGCCGTTGAAGAAGAACCTCTGGAAGACATCAGCATAGATATCATAGTGGGCTTCGGAGCCGGCGGTTCTAATGACTTGACCGCCCGTTACATGGCGGACCATCTTTCCGCATACGGTATTACTGCTAATGTAGTTAACATGCCCGGAGGGATGAGCACAGAAGCTGCTTATCATGTTGCCGGCCAAGATCCGGATGCAAACATGTTTTTCTGGGGACATACCGGACCCCTACTGTTTGAACCTGCTGCCGGTGATAGGGGTTATACGATCGATTATTTTGAACCGGTTGCAGTTTTGGCAGCACCTACATTTTGCATCGGAGCACGCCCGGGCGCACCCTGGGGCGATGATTTCGAAGCGCTGGTCGAATATATCAAAGATAATCCCGGCGAGGTAACCTTCGGCGGGCAGGGAGAAGGTAACGTCAGGCACTATGCCGTTGAACAAATCCTTCCTCCCGATGAGTTAGATTATACATTTGTCGGCCTTGAAGGCGGAGCAGATGTAGCCATGAACCTGCAGGGAGAGCACGTTGACGTAGGCCACTTAAGCCTTGCCGCCGCAAGTCCGCTGGTTGCAGATGGAGAGCTTTGGGCTGTTGTTAATACCAACCCGCTGACAGAAAGGGTCGATTTAATGCCCGAAGTCCCTAATGTTTCTGAATACGGCATCCCTGAAGGCCAAGAGCCCCATCCAATTGGGTTGTGGGCGGTAACTGGTACCGATCCTGCCCTAATTGAAAGGCTTACCGATGCCATCAAAGAAATCGCAGAGAATCCCGCATTGCAGGAGAGTTATAAAGAAATGGGTGTTGTAGCCCATTATTTGGGACCTGATGAAGCATGGGAGTTCTACATGAATGTAAATGAAAATGTAGTGCCTGATTACATGGAGTGGTTGGAAGCATATATTGCTGAAGGAAACTAAATTCAACTTTAAAACATTTCCCAAACCGTAAAGATCATGATGCATACCATGTGGCAAGCAAAAAACCGGGGCAGTTATTACGACTGCCCTTCTTTTATTTTACAAAATCCACTTGCGGTTGACATTGTAAATGCTGTAGGCAAAAAGGAAGGCGCTGAAGGCTAACAGCAGTAAGAAGCTAAGAGGGACAGAAATAATGCCGTTATTGTTGACCGCCGTTTTGAGTAAGTCGGCGCCGTAGGTAAGGGGCAGGGCATAGGAAAGAGGCCGCAGGAAAACCGGCAGATCCGTCAGGGGTATAAACAGGCCGCAGAGAAAAATCATCGGAAAGCGAAAAAAGTTGGAAAAAGTCTGGGCTTCAAAGACCTGGCTCACTGACACGGCGATAAAAAGGCCCAAAAAGGTCGATGTGATGGCTATAAAAACAATACTGGCCAGCGCCATCAGCCAGTTTATCCCCCCCAGGCCGGTCATGAAAGCGGCAAACACTATGGGGACAAAAGCATTTACGACCCCGAAGATGATGGCGCCGGAGGTTTTGGCCAGCATTAAAAGGTTGAGGCTGATCGGCGCCAGCAGGAGCCTTTCAAAAGAGCGGCTCTTTCTCTCAAATGTAATGGTTACAGCCAGCATGGAAGTGGTCCCGAATAAAATGGAGAGGGCAATAACCCCGGGCAGAAGATCCCGCACTTCCACTGCCACCGGTGAACGCAGGAAAAACATCAGGGTCCAGGCTACGGGGAAAATCAACCCCCAGCTGATATTGGGCGGCTTTAAATAATAACTGCGCATATCTTTCATCAAGATATTGGCAAAGGCGATCCAGGTCTTCATGCCCGTCCCTCCTTCTGGTTCTGCATTTTTTTCAGCTCTATCCCGGTTACTTTAACAAAAACTTCTTCCAGGGAGGGTCGGGCAATTTTGGCCTCGTAAACAGAAAGTCCCCTTTCTTCAAAAAACTGCACCAGGGGAAGAAGGGTAAATATTTCCGGGGAATGGACACTGACCATGCCGCCTTTGCCGATCCTGCAGGTAAAGCCGGGGAAATTTGCTTTAAATTCCTCTTCAACCCCGCTAAAATCGCCACCCAGGCTAAAGGTGATAATATTTTCCTCCTGGGCTTCTTTCAGCAGTTCCTCCACAGTCCCGTCCCGGACAATCTCGCCTGCTACGATAAAAGCAAGGCGTTCACAGAGCCGTTCCGCTTCTTCTATATAGTGGGTCGT
>PWGD01000024.1 GCA_003554395.1 Syntrophomonadaceae bacterium | reverse complement strand
TTAATGTCTGCCGGTGAAGGGGCGTTCATCAATGAAATTATTTCCCTGGCCGGGGGGGAAAATATCTTCGGGGATATTACGGAAAATTATCCCCAGATCAGCGCTGAAGAAGTAGCCGACCGGCAGCCTTATATCATTTTATACCCTGATTATCACGGCACAGCTGATTTTGTTTTGGAGGAAATGGCCGGAAGGCCGGGCTGGGAGAGCGTGCCGGCGGTGGAAAATAAAAACCTCCATGCTATTTCAGATGATACTTTTTCCCGTCCGGGGCCGCGCATAGTCGAAGCCATCGAGGAAGCGGCGGAACTGTTTTACCCGGACAAATTTTAAAGACCGCGATTAAAGTTTAGAGGCGAGGTAAAGAGAAACGTTAAACCACAAGCAGAATCTAAATCAAAGCGATGGCAAAACCGGGCCGCGCAAAAAGCTGATCATGGCCGGCCTGGTAGTCCTTTTATTTGCTTCTGCAATCAACGCCATGGTCCTGGGAGCAGTATCGATCGGGGGGCGGAATGTCCTGGTAATCCTGCTGGAAGCCCTCCCCCTGGCCTTAATTTTTGAAGGGGCTGAAATTCCGCCGGTCCATGAGGATATCCTGCTCCAGATCCGCCTGCCGCGAGTCCTGCTGGCCGCGGCGGTGGGCAGTTCACTGGCTGTAGCAGGGGCGGTTTTCCAGGGTCTTTTCCGCAACCCGATGGCCGATCCTTACGTGATTGGGATTTCCTCAGGAGCGGCCCTGGGCGCTGTTTTTGCCATGCTCAGCGGCTTCAGCCTGGCCGTCGGCGGTTTCGGAGCGGTGCCCCTCTTTGCCTTTGGAGGAGGGATTACCACCATCATGCTGGTTTACAGCATGGCCCGCGTAGGCCGGGCTGTGCCGGTAATGACTCTTTTGCTGGCCGGCATCGCTGTCAGCGCTTTTCTTTCGGCCCTGGTTTCCCTGCTGACCTATTTTGCCGGGGAGAAGCTGCACATGGTTGTTTTCTGGATGATGGGCGGACTGGGCGGGGCAACCTGGCACCAGGTCAGGGTAATGGTCCCCTACGCCCTGGCCGGCTACATTTGTGTCAGCCTTTTTTCACGAGAGTTAAACGCCATGCTGCTCGGTGAAGAAACAGCCAGCCATCTCGGAGTTAATACCGAGCTGGTCAAAAAGATATTGTTGGCCGGGTCTTCACTGCTGGTGGCGGCGGCGGTTTCAACCAGCGGGATTATCGGTTTTGTGGGCCTGGTGGTCCCCCACTTTGTCCGCCTGGTGGCCGGGCCGGATCACCGCTTTTTGCTGCCGGCTTCGGCTTTACTGGGAGGAACGCTGCTGATTGCCACCGATACTCTGGCCCGCGTAATCATTGCCCCTTCCGAACTGCCGGTAGGCATTATAACCGCCCTGATCGGGGCGCCAATGTTTGTTTATCTGCTGAAAAAACGCAAGAAGCTGCGCTATTTTGGCGGAGGAGGATAATCTATTGTGGGATTGAATATTGAAGTTCACGGCCTGAAACTGGCATATGATGCCCAGCCGGTCCTGGAAGATACCAACTTTACGGTGGACCGCGGCGACCTGGTGGCCCTGCTTGGGGCCAACGGGGCCGGCAAGTCGACCCTGCTGCGCTGTATCAGCCGCATCCTGAAACCCAATGCGGGCAGTATCTTACTTGAGGGTCAGGAACTGGACCGGTTGAACAGTAAAGAAGCAGCCCGGAAAATGGCGGTAGTGCCCCAGGAAACAACAGCCGATTTCGATTTTACGGTGGAAGACATTGTCATGATGGGTCGTTTTCCGTACTTAAGTCGTTTTCAGAAAGAAGATAGCAAAGACCGGGAGATAGTGAAGCGCTCCATGGAGATGACCGGGGTCTCGCACCTGGCCGAGCGCTCGATAGCCACTTTGAGCGGCGGTGAAAAGCAAAGGGTGATCATGGCCCGGGCGGTTTGCCAGCAGCCGGAAGCGCTGCTCCTGGACGAGCCGACGGCCAACCTCGATATCGGCTATCAGTCCATGCTTTTGGAGCTGGCCACCCGCCTTAACCGGGAACAAAAAGTAACCGTCATTGCCGCTATTCATGATATTAACCTGGCCGTCCACCATTTTAACCGCTTCATTTTGCTTTCCGGCGGCAGGGTTATGGCCGCCGGCAGAGCCGAAGCAGTAATTACCCCGGAAAATATCCGCAAGTCCTACGGAGTACCGGCCACCACCTATCGTCACCCCCTGCACGGGGTTCTGCAGGTCAGCGTGGTCAGAGGGCCTAATCCCGAGGAAAGCCACAAGGATGGTCCGGTGGTCCACGTTATCGGCGGAGGAGAAGAAGCCCTGCCCGTTCTTGAGCTTCTCAGCCAGCAGGGTTGCCGGCTTTCAGTGGGTCCCGTATCGGCCCAGGACAGCGGCTGCCGCTTTGCCCACTTTCACAGCCTGCCGGTAGTTATCGTCCCGCCCTTTACCAGTATGAACGGCGCCCTCAAGGAAGAGCACCTGCAGTTAATGCGAGATTCAGACCTGGTGGTTGTCCCTCCCATTCCCTTTGGGGAAGGCAACCTGCCCCTTTTTGAAGAGGTGGAAACCGCCCTTGATGAAGGCAAGCCGGTTTATATTATTGATCTTGAAGGGGCCGATCAGCGCGATTACAGCGGGAAAGCCAGGCAGATGCTTGAAGGATTGGTAAAAAAAGGAGCAATCGTGATGGAAGCTATAGAGGACCTTGCAGCTGTGGTCTGCCCGGGCGGAGGTTTAGAAAATGAGTGATCACAGCAGCGCTTCCCTGATTTTGATAACCGGCGGGGCCCGCAGCGGGAAAAGTGTTTTTGCCGAGAAGCTGGCTTTAGAGAGCGGCAAAGAGGTTATCTACCTGGCCACGGCCAGGGTGGAGGACGAAGAGATGAGAGAGCGGGTTGCCGCCCATAAGCAAAGACGCCCGGAAAATTTCCGGACGGTGGAAGAGCCGGAAAAACCCCACCTGGTTCTGGAAAAAGAAACTGATTCCGGCCACCTGGTCCTCCTGGACTGCCTGACCCTTTTGGTCAGCAACTTAATCCTGGCCGACCTGGACCGGCAGGGCGCCGTCAAAGAGGGAGAAGATATTTTTGCCGAGGAAAGGCTTCTGGAAGAGGCCGGCCGACGGGCCCTTGATTATGTAGCCGCCCTGGCCCAAACGGCGGCACAATGCCCGGCCGATGTGGTCGTGGTAACCAATGAAGTGGGGATGGGGGTGGTGCCAAATTACCCCCTGGGCCGGGTTTTCCGGGATTATTCCGGACGGTCCAACCAGGTCATGGCTGAAGCGGCCGACCAGGTCTGGCTGGTAGTCTGCGGCATTCCCCAGAGGTTTAAATAGGTGGAGCGGATCGGTTTGAGCCTATCGGCTTTTATGCTGGCCTACCTGCTGGATGGCCTAATCGGCGATCCGCCCCGCTTTCCGCACCCCGTCCGCTTGCTGGGCGCGGTTATTGAAGGGTTGGAAAAAATTTCGCGGAGGCTGTTCAGATCAGAGGCGGGCTTGAAAGCGGCGGGGGTCCTGATCGTCATTATCGCGGCAGGCGGTTCTTTGTTAAGCGCTCTTTTCCTTATTGAACTGGCCTACCGCATCCATTACCTGGCCGGCTGGGTCCTTGAAATATATATCCTGTTTACCGTCCTGGCCGGAGGCGATCTGCGCAAGCACGTCGCTGCAGTGGGCCGGGAACTCCAGTCCGGCCGCCTGGAGCGGGCTCAATCCAGCGTAGCCCTGCTGGTAAGCCGGGATACGGGGCGGCTCAACGAAAGCGGTGTTTCGCGTGCAGCCCTGGAAAGCCTCTTTGAAAACAGCGCCGACGGACTGGTGGCGCCGCTGTTTTTCGCTGCACTGGGCGGAGCCCCCCTGGCTGTTTTATACAAGGCGGTAAATACCCTGGATTCCATGCTCGGTTACATAACTGAAGAATACCGGGCTATCGGCTTTTTCTCGGCCAGGCTGGACGACATCCTGAGCTATATTCCTTCCCGGTTGACGGCGGGCCTTTTGATCCTGGCCGGCGCTGCGGAAGGGGCTTCCAGGTGCGGATTGAAGGTGCTTCTGAAGGATCGCCGCAAGCACAGCAGCCCCAACAGCGCCTGGCCCGAGGCCGCAGCAGCCGGCGTTCTCGGACTAAAGCTCGGCGGCTCTGATTATTACTGCGGCAGGCTGAAAGAACAGCCCCTGATCAACGCTGCCGGCAGGGATCCTGTTCCGGCGGACATCGAGCGGGGCCTGGCCCTGTTCAGGCGGGTTTCAATTATGGCTTTTGCCTTTTCTCTAGTTATATATTATGTCCTGCAAACCGGGGAGGTCTTTGCTTTTTGAAAAGTTACCTGCGGGCGCTTTCGTTTTTGACTATCATTCCCCTTCCCCACGTCCGGTTCGGGCCCGGCGGCCGGGAACTGTCGGCCGCGGCGGCCTGCTTTCCCCTGGCCGGCGCTACCCTGGGCCTGCTCCTGGCGGGAGCGGCCTGGCTGCTGGGCCTGATTTTTCAGCCGGGGCCGGTGGCGGTCACGGCCCTGGCGCTTAGTTTTTTTCTGACCCGGGGCCTTCATTTTGACGGCCTGGCCGATACGGCCGACGGCCTTGTCGGCACCACAGGCAGGGAGAAGGCCTTCAAGGCCATGGAAGACAGCGCCATCGGGGTGATGGGGGCGGCTTCCGTTTTCTTCGTTTACCTTTTAAAGATCGCCCTCCTGGCCGGCTCCGAAAATACTTTAATCATGGCGGCCGCCCTGTTTTTTATGCCTCTTGCCGGGCGGTGGGCCATCGTCTATGCCGGGGCCTGGTTTGCCCCGGCGCGCAGCCGCGGCCTGGGCGACCTGTTCCTGCGGGAACTGCGCTGGCCGATCCTGCTCCGGGCTTCCATCGGGGCCCTGGTTTTAGTGGCTCTTTTTGCCTGGTGGCAGCCCCATCTGGCCGTCCCTGTCCTGGCCGGCTGCCTTTTGGCTTTGGTCTGTGCCCAGGCCCTGGCCCCCTATGCCGCCTCCAGGCTGGGCGGTTTGACCGGCGATATTTTGGGGGCTTCCAGCGAGCTGGGAGAAATGTTTTTTTTAATTGGATTTTACCTGGCCCTGCAGCTGTCCGGCCCTGCAGGCCCGGCGGCAAAGGCGGTGATCAGTTTTGTCCGGATCCTTTGATGATGAAACCGGTGGCCACGGTGGCGACCTGGCCGGGGCCGCCCGTCGGTGGAACCTTCCCGGAGGCAGGCTGATTGATTTTAGCAGCAACGTCAATCCCCTCGGTCCTCCGGGCGGTTTAATAGAGCATTTAAGGGGGGTTTTGCCCGAAATAGAGCGCTACCCTACACCGCAGGCCCGGGAGCTGCGCCACAAGCTGGCTTCTTTTCTGGGGGTTCCGGAAAAAAGATTGATCCTGGGCAACGGGGCCAATGAGCTGATTCACCTCCTGGCGCTCTGGAAACGGCCCCGGAAAGTATTTGTCCCCGCTCCTACCTTTTCTGAATATGAAAGGGCGGCCAAACTATCCGGGGCGCAGGTTAAATACTATTCCCTGCCCCCCGGAAAAAAATTCAACCCCTGTGACCTGGAAGGCGAAATCAGCCCGGGAGACCTGGTGGTTTTCTGCAATCCCTCCAACCCTACCGGCCAGCTTTTCCCCGGGAGCGATCTGCTGTCCCTGGCCCGGGCCGCAGAAGAGCGTAAGGCGCTGGTCATGATCGACGAAAGCTTTATTCCGCTTACCGGGCGGACGCAGGAAAGCCTCCGCCGCATCGAAGGCGGGAACCTGTGGATAGTCCTGTCCCTGACCAAGCTCTGGGCCCTGCCCGGACTGCGCCTGGGCTGTCTGGTCGGCCCCGCCCAGGAAGCGGCAGAGCTGACCCGGTGGGGCGATCCCTGGCGGGTTAACATCCTGGCCCAGGAAGCGGGGCTCTACTGCCTGGAGCAGGAGGGCTACCTGGATGAAGCCCTGGCTTTAATCGAGGAGGAACGAAGCTTTATCAGCAGGCGGTTAACCGAAACGGGCGGTTTAAGGGTTTTTGAGGGGGCGGCCAATTACCTCCTGGTGCAGGGAACAGATCCGGGTTTTGATGTCGCTGACCTGCAAAATTACCTGGCTGAGCGGGGAATTTTGATCAGGCGGGCCGATAATTTTCACGGGTTGGACCGGAGCTATTTCCGGGTGGCGGTATTAAAGCCACCCCACAACCGCCGCCTGGCTGAAGAAATAGCTAGATACATGAAAAAGCTGCGGGCCGGCAGCAGCGCCCTTTTAAATCATAACAGGGGCAAAAACGGCGGTTTCTCAGGAGGTGAAGGCCGATGAAAGGAATGATTATGCTGCAGGGGACGGCTTCTTCGGCGGGGAAAAGCTTTTTGTGCGCCGCCCTGTGCCGCATTTTTAGGCAGGACGGCTACAGCGTCGCCCCTTTTAAAGCCCAGAACATGGCCCTCAATTCTTATGTTACCGTTGAGGGGCTGGAGATGGGCCGGGCCCAGGTCATGCAGGCCGAAGCAGCCGGTATCGAACCGCATGTCAACATGAACCCGGTGCTCCTCAAACCCACCTCCGAGCAGGGCTCTCAGGTTATAGTAATGGGTAAAGCGCTCCACAATATGGCGGCTATGGATTACATGCAGTGGAAAGAAACCCTGCTCCCGTTCATCGATCAAGCCTTTGCCAGCCTGTCTCGCAACCACGATATAATTGTCATAGAAGGGGCCGGCAGTCCGGCAGAAATCAATTTGCGGGAAAAAGACCTGGTCAACATGGGCCTGGCCCTGCGCCTTAAAGCTCCCGTCCTGCTGGCCGGCGATATCGATCGGGGCGGGGTTTTTGCCTCCCTGTACGGGACGGTGGCCCTGCTGCAGCCTGAAGA
>PWGD01000135.1 GCA_003554395.1 Syntrophomonadaceae bacterium | reverse complement strand
TTTTTGATAAGGCGCACGGCATTTTCCAGGCCGCTTTCGCTGCGGATCAATATATCAATATCAGAGGCTTTCCCTTCATAGCCGGGTTACCGGTAACTTTTTTAAAGGCAGCAGCCTAATATCTCCTTCAAGGCATGAAAAATGCTTTTTGGCAAAGGTGTAAATAGTGGGGCCCCTTTAATTTCAAAAAACGCAGCAATACAGGCATCTAGATAATCTATATTCTTTTCGGCATAATCGCGAAGCGCTCATTTAACAGCAGCTTTACCTTCAACTAAAAGCCCATCTGATTCAATCATTTCAGAAAGCGTTTTTACTATATCAACCGAAGTGCTGTGCTATAATAAAACAGCAAGTGAAATTTAACACGCTTCACTTATTTCTTGCCATTCCTGGCTAATTGAAGGCGGGACACTGCTTGGATCGCAAAACTGCTTTTATCTTAAGCCTCGGTAAATACGGCGGATATATAGCCGTATTCTGGGTTACTGTCAGTAATGCCGGGCTGGTGTTCCCCGGGCCTCTCCTTCCTTTATTCCTGGTATTTTCCTTAGATAGTATCCGCACCTATTATTTAACAGCCAGGCTGCCTGAATATATTGTTCCCAGCCTGTATAGCCAGATTACTTTAACTTTTATCTTCATCTTCATTGAAGGTTCACCGGTTGGAGTTATACTGCTGATCATACTTATAGCCGAAAGTTTCCTGGACTATCCCCGTCCCCATGGAGATTATTTATTCCTGATGTCGATTGTCGGTTTTCCTGCCGTAGGCGCCGCCGCGCTTTTCTCGCGCTCAGACTTAAACTGGGACAGCATGGCGGGAGTCCTGATAAATTGTCTTTTTCTTTTTTTCGCTTACGGCGTAAGCTACATGGCCCGGCGGCAGCAGGAAGAAAAAGAGCGGGCTGAGGATGCCCTGGAGCAGCTGGATCGTTCCCGGGCCGATCTGGAAAAGGCTTACCTGAAACTGGTCGAAATGAGCAAAGAACGGGAACAGCTGGCTGCGGCACATGAACGTACCCGCCTGGCCCGCGAACTGCACGACACGCTGGCCCATTCCCTGACCGCAATTGTTGTCAGCCTCGAAGCCGGGAAAAAGCTGTTTGCCAAAGATCCTGGGAAAGCCCTGGCGGAGATCGAGAAAAGCCAGGAACAGGCCCGCCGGGGACTTGAAGAAGTGCGTGTAACTGTTAAAGCTCTGCGTTCGGGTGAACCCGAAGAGGTTGATTTCAGGGATGCCTTAAATAGTTTAGCCCGCGATTATTCCGGCAGCGGTCTTGCTATTGATTTTTTGTTTGATGATCAGCTGAATATGCCACCGGTCCAGGAAGCTGCTTTTTACCGGATTATCCAGGAGAGTATTACCAACAGCGTAAGGCATGGAAAAGCAAACAATATTATTGTGCGCATCGAGGGCAACCAGGCCGGTCAGAGGATTGTAGTTGAAGATGACGGAGTGGGCTGTGAGAGCCTTTCTGAAGGACACGGCCTGCGCGGTATCCGTGAGCGTGCTTCTGCCCTGGGTGGGACGGTTTTTTTTGGGAACAGCCCGGGCGGAGGGTTTATGGTTAAAGTGGATTTCGGGAGTTTTATCAATGAGCGAGCAAATTAAAATTATAATTGCCGATGACCAGCGCCTGATGAGGGAAGGTTTAAAAACGATTGTTGACCTGGAAGAAGACATGGAGGTGCTGGCCACAGCGGCAAATGGCCTGGAAGCGGTGGAGCTCTGCCGCCAGCTGGCGCCGGACCTGGTCCTGATGGATATCCGCATGCCTGAAATGGACGGGGTTGAAGCGACGGCCCGAATAACTGCTGAAGGCCTGGCCGGCGGGGTTATTGTGGTAACAACTTTTGACGATGACAAATTTATTGTTGAAGCCCTGCAGGCCGGGGCGAAAACGTACCTGCTCAAAGATTTGCCTTCAGAAAAACTCCTGGCAACGATCCGATCAACTTACAGGGGAGATATTGTTTTGCAGCCTGAAATTGCGGCCAAGCTGGTTAAACGGGCGTCCGGGCAGGAAGCGGCTGCTGATCAAGAAGCCGCTGAACAGCTTACTGAAGCGCTTACAGCCCGGGAGAAAGAAGTCCTGGCTTTAATGGTAAATGGTTCAAGCAACAGCGAAATCGCTGCCAGGCTTTTTTTAAGTGAAGGGACAATCAAAAACCAGGTCAGTAGCATCTACAGCAAGCTGGGAACGAGTGACCGGACCCGGGCGGTACTGATTGCCCTGAAAAAGAAGTTAATTTGAATTAGATCTGGCTAAATAATGTGACCCTGGTCATCAATAATAATGACCGTTTAATGACTGTGGTTACTGGGCAGGCGGCTTCTTCTTGCTTATGATTAAGAAAAAGCGAAGGAGCTGATTGTAGTGAGTAAATTTTTTAAAGGTGGAGTTCTGTTAATTATTGCCGGAGTCTTCCTCCTGCTGAACCAGCTTGGGGTGATCCCCGGGCAGGCTTTTATGTTTCTTTTGGCCTTCGGTTTTATAGCTACCTACGTTCTGCTGGGCGCCAGAAAAGAATACGGTAATGTGGGGTTCCTTATTCCAGGAACGGTCCTGTTAGCCATTGCCGTGTATGCTGCAATCTCAGAGGCCCCCCGTTTCGAGAACCTCAGTCCGACCTACTTTTTCTTGGGGCTCAGTTTAAGCTTTTGGGCAGTTTTCCTGGTTCACACTTACTGGTTTAAAGCCGCGGATCACGGTGGACGCTTCTGGCCGGTTTACCCGGCAGCGGGGCTTTTGCTGCTCTCTGCGGTTATCAGTTTTGCCGATGAGAGAGTAGAATATCTTAACCTGTTAAATTACCTCTGGGTTATTGTCCTGATTGCTGTTGGCGGATGGCTTGTTTACAGCAGTTTAAAGCGTAATGTAAAATCTAAGGGTGCATAAGATGGAGCTAAAACGAGGAGCTGCAATGTCAGAACTGAACCTTTCCTACCGGAGCCGCTTGGCAATTGGGCTGTTACTTTCTATAACCGGCGGCCTTGCTTTTGTGCTGGCCTTTCCGCCTTTTGAGATCTGGCCCCTGGCTTTTGTCGGCTTCGTGCCTGTCCTGGTGGCTCAACACAGAATTATGCCGCCTAAGATATCATCACTGGCCCCAGCGGTTGGAGTTGCCATCTGGCTGCAGGGATACCTGGGGCCTGTCTTTGCCCCGGTTGGCACCTACATGGTCTGGCTGCCGTTAATTGTTTTCTTTATCAGCCTGGTCATAGATCGCGGCGATAGAACCTTCCACGCTAAAACCGGTTACCGCTGGTTCGTAATCAGCGGTGTCCTGACCTGGGGCGCTATCGAAATGATCAGGCTTTTTATCCCCATTGCCGGAACCTGGGCTTTTATTGCCTACCCCCTATACCGCCAGTTGTGGCTGATTCAACCGGCAAGCATTTTTGGCATTATAGGGACCGGGATGCTGGTAATGATGACCAATTATTTTTTGGCGATGCTTGTGATCGGCAGGATGGATCAAAAGTGGCAGCCGCAGGGCAGTGGTAATGAACCTGCCCTGCCACTTGACGCCGGCCTGGCCCGGCGCTGGTCTGTAATCGGCGGCTCCATACTGGCCGGCTGGATTGCCCTCAGCCTGGTTCTCTGGAACAGTTCACTTGAGGCACCTGAAGTTAAGGTCGCGGCCATTCAACCCGAGGTTTCACCGATAGTAAGTATAAACCGGGGAGAAGATATGGATGCTCTCTACGAACAGATGATTGAACAAACCCTTGAAGCAGGCGCAAGGGGCGCAGAGTTTATTGTCTGGCCGGAAGCTTCTTTTAACTGGGATCCCCAGGCCGATGATCGGCTGAATTTAACCGGGCTTGCTCATGAAACTGAAGCGCACCTTGCTGTCGGTTACGTAGTCTTAGCAGGTGAGGAAGGCTTTTACAACGAAGCAACGATCATCAATCCGGAAGGACAATTCCTGGGCCGGTTCGGCAAAGATCACCCCGTCATTTTCGGTGGTGAGACCAGCCTCAGCCGCGGCACCTATCCTGTATATGACACACCGCTTGGCAAACTGGCCACCATAATTTGTTACGATCTCGATTATACCGATACTACAAGAAAGATGGTCGCCCGGGGGGCGCAGTTAATTGGCGTTCCTTCGAACGACTGGAGCAGCATAGCCGATAAGCATTATACCCACGTAGTTTTCAGGGCCATCGAAAACCGGGCGGCTATGGTCAAGGCTGATGGCAGCTATAACTCGGCCATTGTCGACCCTTACGGGAGGATTGTGGAGCTGGCTGTCTTTCCCGAAGGGGGCGAAGCAACATTAGTAGCAGATGTGCAAATTGGTGATGGAAAAGGCACCATAAATACCCGCCTCGGTGACTGGGCCGGATGGCTGGCCCTGGCCGGCCTGGCTTTCTTTGCTTTTGGCGGCAAATGGCTACAATCAAGCAAGAATGTGACAATGAAGACCTAGCCTGCCCCCATAAACTTCCTGCCGTAACCAAGTGCCGGCAGCCTTCCTGCCTCTGGATTATTTAGCTGCCGAGCTAGGTAGTTCCTACTTGCCAAACACACTGGTCTTGGGTGCGCCAGGCGAAGCATGGCAGTTCTGGCCGGTGAGAGTCCGGATCAGGCAAAAGTTAGCCGCCAGAAGAGCCATAAGCTGGATTGCCATGTCAAAGCGAATTTAAACACTTAACCGCGGTTTCCGGATAATTGCATACAATAATCTCTACATATAGAATAAAAACCTTAAATATCCTTTAAATAATCATGGGTATATGTTACAATGAAACCCCTGCAAAGAACAATTAATAAATCGCTGTACTTAGCAGGATTATTATTATTCAAGGAGTGGTTGTAAATGAGAAGGATAGCCGGTTATGGATTGCAGGTATTTGTCATTCTGGTAATTTGCATATCCCTGGTAGCGTTAAGCGGCCAGCCGGCTTATGCTAACGGGGATGCTGAAAAACAAGCCGCCATCGAGAGAGCCCACGAAGCAATAGAAGCGCTACCCGAGTTCCCTGACATAACTGCAGAACACAGACCTCAGGTTGAAGAAGCCCGCCGTTTGGTCGATGCTGCCTATGAAGCAGGGGCAACAAGGCTGGATTTGTGTATCAAGGTAGTTGAGCTGGAAATGATTGAAGAAAAGCTGGACAAATTCATTGATGAAGAAGAGGATGTGGCATTGCCGCCGACCGGCGGTTTTGCAATTCCTTTAGGATTTGCAGCCGGTTTGATCTTCACAGGCGCAGGAGTGGTGTTAGCGCGGCACAATAGGAAAAACCAGTAACACAAAAGTATTAGCTCAATTACACTGGCGCCTCCCTTCCTTACTGGCCGGGAGGCGTCAATGTAATATGGATTCGACAGATAATGTTTTAAATATCTTTACCATTTTTTTGAGGTGCTATAAATGAGTAGCCTGGCCTGGATTATAGTTGGAGCAATTGCCGGATGGCTGCCGAACCCTGGCTGTCTATTATAAACCCTGCTGTCTTCAGCTTATCAACGACCTGCCGGGCTCTACCCGTCTTTAAAAAAGTTGTAAATACGCTCCCCAAAATCTTTTGCTTCCACATAGGCCCCGTGGCCCAGGTCGGGGTAAATAAAAAGTTCACTATCTGGAATGGCTGCAGCTATTTCCTGCTGCACCGCTTCGCCCCCTACAATTCGGTCGGCGGCCCCGCCGATGATAAAGGTCGGGCATTTAATTGCTGAAAGCTCCTGGTAAGCATCATGGGTCAGGCACGATTGAGCCTGGATCAGGAAGCGCTTTTTCGACTGCGGCTTACTGATGCGTTTAATCAACCAGTAAAAGGGACGCACTCGTTTCAGGTACTTTTCAGTATGGCTCTTTTCCATCATGTCAACGGCCAGCTCAGCGTAACGTTCTTCCCGGACCATCTCAACCCAACTGCCGATTACTTCCTGCACCGTTTCGTTTTGCCTTGCCAGCGAAATAACGATAGCAAGCCTGTCAACCTTGGCCGGGTAATCGATAGCCAGCCACTGGGCTATCATCCCGCCCTGGGAGACACCCATAACCGCAGAGGAAGTAATATCCAGCTTCTCCATCGCCTCGGCTAAATCCTGGGCTATGTCCCTGGTAGTATAACCTGTTTTAAGTTCGTTCTTCCTGCTGAAAACGTAAACCTTGTAATCCCGGGACAGAAAGCGGTAGATATACCACAGCATCAAGCCGGTTCCCTTAACTGTTTTTAGGCCGTCGCCCAGGCCGGGTATTATGACCAGCGCTTTATCCCCCCGGCCAAAAGAGACGTAATCCATAGTACTGCTGTCAACCTCAACCGAACTTTCTTCAATGTTGCCCAGGATTTTTTTTAACACCACACCAGCCCCTTTTAAGCAGATCAATAAATATATTCCTCATTTTAGGAGGGGTTCCTGCCAGTTAAGCCTGTTATTCGGGTGGAGGGCCCCATAATGTGGGCACAGCCTGGAAGTAAAAAGCGGATCAAAAATGGGTGGAGATCAATACAGACGATCCGATCACAGAAAAGCAAGAGGCGCTGGTTTAAGGAGTAGGACCTGATATAAACAGGAGCAGCCTGATGCAAATACCCATCCGGCTGCTCCTGTTGGAGCCTGTAATTGATTAATGGGAGCAAGGACTGATAGATTAAAAGATGTAATAAAAGGTCGATGGCGGTTACCTGATAATTCGACAGGAGATCGAAGGTTGGCTCTGGAATTTAACAGTTGCAATATTTCTAATTGTTGTCTTATCAAGCATAGAGGAGGAAATAACAGCTATGTTCGAAGATGATATCCTGGTCATTGAGAAAAGCCCGCAGGTTTTTGAGGGGACAGTTGCCGGCAATTGGTCAGTGAACGGCAACTCCACCGCCAATTTTTGTGAGCCGGGGGCCGGTTTCCTGGGTGCCCACTATTGAGTTATCTACTAATATCCGAAATATGCCGCGAACGGAATGGCTTAAATTCGT